>JADHXT010000090.1 GCA_016782825.1 Candidatus Brocadiia bacterium
GGAGGCCCGCAAGCTCTTCGAGCAGACCCTCGCGATCAAGGAGCGCGTGCTCGGCCACGAGCATGCCGAGACGCGGAGCTCGAGGGACAGCCTGGCCATCGTGCTTGCCAAGATGGCCTACACGCTTTACGAGCAAGGCAAGCGGGACGAGGCCTGGAAGCTCTACGAGGAGGCCCTGACCGTCCAGAAGCCCGTCCTCGGCCCCGAGGACCGCGACGTGCTCAGCCCGATGGGCAGCCTCGCCATCAGGCTTCTCAACGAAGAGAAGGTGGCCGAAGCCCACAGGCTCAACGAGCAGGTGCTCGCCGTGCGGCGCCGCGTCCTCGGCGCGGAGCACCCCGCCACGCTGATCGCCTTGCATGAGCTGGCCGTCACGCTCGAGAGGCAAGACAGGCTGGAGGAGGCCCGCAAGCTCAATGAGCACGTGCTCGCCGTGCGGCGGCGCGTCCTCGGCGTCGGGCACCGCTTCACGCTGCTCTCGATGCACAACCTGGCCAACGTGCTGGAAGCTGAGGACAAGCCGGACGAGGCCCGCAAGCTCTACGAGGAGGCCATCGCCATCCACAAGCGCGTCCCCGGCCCCAAGGACCCCAACACGCTCATCTTGTTGATGAGCAGCCTGGCCAGCATGCTGGAAGCTCAGGACAAGCTGGAGGATGCCCGCAAGCTCCACGAGGAAGCCCTGGCCATCAGGAAGCGGGGCCCCGGCCCCCTGGATCCCGTGACGCTGTGCTCGACGGGGAGCTTGGCGCGGCTGCTCAGCAAGCAGGGAAAGTGGGGCGAGGTTCGGAAGCTCCTCGAGGACACCCTTGCCGCCCACAAGCGCATCGACGGCGCCGGGCATCCCAGCACACTTCGATGCCGTTGCGGCCATAGCCTGGAGGTCATCCTGGCCTCGCTGTGCTCGAGAGCCGCCTGGAGCCTGTGCATCGATGTCGGGTCAAGCCGCGCCGACCGCGAGCGCGCCGTCGCGTTCGCGAAGAGAGCGGTGGAGCTGCGCCCTGACGTGGCCAACGACTGGAGCAACCTCGGGGTCGCGCAGTACCGCGCCGGGAACTTCACTGACGCCGTCGCTGCGCTGGAGAGGGCGGCCCGCCAGAAGGGCGATGGCGACCTCTACCACAAGTGCTTCCTGGCCATGGCCTACTGGCGACTGGGCCGCAGAGACCAGGCCCGCCAGTCCTACGACCGGTGCGTCGAGTGGATGGCGAAGAGACCGGCGGCGAAGAACGCGGAGCTGCGCCGCTTCCGCGCCGAGGCAGCCGCGCTCCTGGGCATCACTGAGGCGCCCCCAGCGCCCGAGAAGAGAGGAGAGCCGACGAAGGGAAAGGAGTAGCAAGTCCCGCCGAGACGGGACACGAGGAGAGCAATACAGCGGCCGGTGAGCGAACGCCGCCAAGCATCCCACTCACCGGCCGAGGCCCCGCCCGGACGGCAGGTCTGCGCGCCCGGAGCGACGGCTCCGCCATTCTACCGCAGACCCGGCCGCGGTCAAGGAGGGGCGAATGGGAGGGATCGAGGATGAGGAACGACGGCTGACCTGCGGACAGCTTAGAGGGAAGGAGACGCAGTGATGGCAACGAACAGGGGGCGCAACCTTGCAGAGCTCGGTGAGCCCACGAACGGCAGAGCCAGGAAGAAGGAGTCGGCCATGCTCTCGGGCAAATCCATGGGATGGCATGTGACCGTCGTGCTGGCCGTGACGGCAGCGGTCGTGGGGTGGAGCTTCGGGCTTCCTGGAGCTGCCCTGGCCGGGGCCAGGGAGACTCGCCAGGACAGAGGCGACGCTGAGCAGGGTGGGCGCGACGTTCCGCGCGCGGGCCGCGAGATCCAAGACAACGGTGACGGCCCTGCGCAGGCGCCGCCGGGACGGGTGCTCTACAAGCTCAAGCCGGGCGCCAGCCCGGCGCAGATCGGCGCGCTGAACGGCGTGATCCGTGCGCGTGGCTTGGCGAAGGTCCGCACGCTCAAGGGCGTCGGCATCGAGGTCGCCCGCGCCGCTCAGGGCTCCGACAAGGACGTATGCGCCGACCTCGTCGCCACCGGCGCCGTCCTCTTCGCCGAGCCCGACGCGCTCGTCGCGCCCGTCCTCATCCCCAACGATCCCAATTACGGCATGCAGTGGCAGCACGCCAAGATCGACTCCCCGGGCGCCTGGGACATCACGACCGGCAGCAGCTCCATCCTCGCCGCCGTGTGCGACACGGGCGTGGACTCGTCTCACCCCGACCTGGCGGCCAATCTCAAGCTCCCCGGCTACAACTCCGCCGACGGCACGCAGAACACCGAGCCGGTCTATGCACACGGCACGGGGGTCGCCGGCTGCATCGGCGCCGTCGGCAACAACGGCATCGGCGTCGCAGGCGGCTCCTGGACCGTCAAGATCCTGCCGATCCGCATCACCAACAACTCGGTCACCGGCAGCGCCTATATCTCCGACGCCGTGGCGGGCATCGAGTACGCCGCCGACCGGGGCGCGAAGGTCGTGAACCTCAGCTATGGCATGGCCCATTCCTCGAGCATCGACGTCGCCGGCCAGTACCTCCGCGAGACGAGCAACGGCCTGCTCTTCGTCAGCGCAAGCAACGACAACCAGGACCCCGGCTGGCCAGACTTCCCCAACTTCGTCGCCGTCGGCGCCACCGACAAGAACGACGACCGCAGCTCCTTCTCCAACTATGGCGCCTACATCGACTGCGTCGCACCAGGCTCCAGCGTCCACATGACGTGGGACCACTGGAGCGGCTACTCCACGCGGAGCGGCACCTCCTTCGCCTCGCCCATCGCCGCGGGCCTGGCCACCCTCGTCTACGCCGCGGCCCCGTCCTCCACACCCACCCAGGTCGAGAGCTTCATCTTCTCGAACTGCGTGGACCTCGGCGACGTGGGCGAGGACAACGTCTTCGGCCACGGCCGCATCGACGCCGGGGCCACACTCGCGAAGGTGTTCATGCTCGTGACCGAAAGCACCCCGGCCGGCGGCGACGTCGTCACGACGCCGCCAACCGATTTCGTGGTGACCTTCTCGAACCCCGTGGACAGCACGACCCTCGAGGCGGGCGATCTGACGGTGAACGGAACGCCGGCGAACTCCGTTGCGCTCAGCGCGGATCGCCCGACGGCGACGTTCACCTTCAACACATCGCCGGTCACGACCGAGGGCGAGCAGATGATGCACATGGCCGCCGGGGCCGTGGCGACGAGCTCTCCGGACCCGGCGGACCCCTTGTTGAGGGAGTGGAACGGCGCGTTCCACTACGATACCCATCGCATGGCCGTCGTCTCCACCGCCCCCGCAACCGACGGCTCGACCTTCGAAGCCCCCCTCACACGCCTCGAGGTCACAGTGGATGAAGCGTACGACACGAGTTCAGCAGGCGTCGATGATCTGGTGCTCAGCCAGGGGGCGGTAGTGAGCGTTGACACCTCGCTCGCCGGAAGCAACACGGTCGTATATACCCTCGACGGCTTCATGAACGAGGGCACGTTGAACGTCGAGATGCCCGCCGGCGCTCTGACCGACATCCACGGCAACCCGATGTTGCCGTACTCGGGCACCATGGACCTGGACTTCGGGACAGTGGCGCTCCGCACGCCGGTGAGCCCCGTGATGCCATGGGGCTCGCTGATCTACCTAGGCTCGGCCTCGGGCTCCATCACCACTGGCGACACGGACAGCTTCACCCTCGATATCGACCCCGGGCAGACGGTCACGGTGATCGTGGAAGAGCCCGACCCAAGCCTGAAGCCGACGGTCACCCTCACTGGCGGGGCCATCGGAAGCGATACCGCGGCTGGCCCCGGCATGGATGCCGTCATTCAGTCGGCTGCCACGAGCGGCGGCGCCCATACGATCAGCGTCAGCGGCGGCGGGACAGCCGGCGCCTACACGCTCCGCGTCTTCCTGAATGCGGCCGCGGAATACGAGAGCTGGGACGGGTCAGCCAACGACGACATGGCCTCGGCCCAAGACATCGATGCCAGCTTCATCGCCTTGGCGGACGGCGCGCAGCGTGGCGCAGCCGTGGGCTACTTGAGGCCCATGACCGGCACCGCCGTCCACTCCGAGGGCTTCGAGCCCGGCAGCCTGGGTGAGCAGTGGTCCACGTACTCGTCAACTGTGAACGGCCGCATCGAGCTCACCGGCCAACATGGCACGGCCAGTGGCTCCCACGCCCTGCTGATGGACTGCGACCCGGGCGGCAGCAACAACCTCAACGAGGCGATCTGGACCGTGGACCTCTCCGGCAAGACGAAGGCCATCCTGAGTTTCTGGCACGCCGAGTGGAGCGATGACGAGCATGCGTTCGCCCGCAACAACTTCAAGGATCACCTCAACGCCGATGGCATCGCCATCCGAGACGGCAGCCAGCCTCAGGCCAAATGGTACCCGATCTTCGACGTTCCCAACATGCCCAACGGCCGCTGGTTCCGGTTCGATATCGACTTGGCCGCTCGGGCGGCAGCCCGCGGAGTCAGCCTCAGCAACAGCTTCCAGATCAAGTTCCAGCAGTACGACGACGAGGCGTTGCCCTCCGACGGACGCGGCTGGGACGACATCGCGATCCGCTGCCCGGAGGACCCAACGCAGGAGGAGAACCAGGACTGGTACGCGTTCACTCTGGGCGCGGCCGCTCCGGTGACGCTGGTGTTGACGCACTGGGGGTACGGCGATGCGCATCTCGAGCTCTACGACGCAACCGGGACCAAGGTGGCCGACGGCGGTGGGTCCCCGAGCAACGTGGACGAAGTGATCGAGACCACACTCTCGCCAGGCACCCACTACGCCCTGGTCAGCGGCAACCACTTCTTCAGCACCGCCTTCGAGGTCTACTCGCTCGTGGTCGCGACCGGCGCCCGGTTCGACCGGGAGGACAACTCCGAGCTCGGCCAGGCCCAGGACCTCGACATCGCCAGCGGCAGCGCGGTGGCCCTCGGCCACGTCAGCAGCGGGGCCGAGACGGGGGCAGAGCCGGACTTCTACAAGGTCACGTTGTCCGCAGGCGACCAGCTCGCGGCCGCCACCTCGACGCCCGCCGATGGCGATGGCGAATTCCTCAACGAGCTGAACCCCATGTTGCGGCTCTATGATGAATCCGGCACCGAAGTGAAGTCGGATGATGACAACGGCGTTGGCCAGAACGCCCACTTGACTTACACGGTTCCGGCGGACGGGGCGGGGTCCTACTACATCAAGGTCCTCGCCTCGGATGCTGATGGGGTCGAGCCGACCCTTGGCGAATACGTCCTCACCCTCGAGCTGGTGAAGGGCCCGGGGATCACCGTCAGCCCAACGGCTGGGCTCATCACGACCGAAGCGGGCGGGACCGACACCTTCACGGTCGTACTCAACAGCCAGCCCACTGCCAACGTGACCATCGGCCTCTCGTCCAGCGACACCAGCGAGGGCACCGTCTCGCCGGCCAGCGTCACATTCACCCCCGCCAACTGGAACCAGCCCCAGACGGTCACGGTCACGGGCGAAGACGACACCATTGAGGATGGCGACAAGCTCTACACGATCCTCACTGCCCCAGCCGCCAGCGCCGATCCCGACTACGGAGGACTCGACGCGACCGATGTGGACGCCGCGAATCTCGACGATGACGCGCCGAGCGGCGGTGTGACCGTCGTATCGGTCACCGCACGGGACGTCCGACTGGGCGGGAAGTACAACATCACGGCGAGCATCAGGAACGATGCGGCCTCCGCCGTCACCATCCATGTGGACTGCGAGGTGGAGGACAGCGCAGGCGGCGTCCAAGGACTCACGACGCGGGTCGCCACCATCGCGCCCGGCGAGACCGCCAACGTCAAGTTCAACGACTACTCCGACTCCTCGAAGGTCTCGGCCGGCCAGTGCACCGCCTGGGTGACCGTCCAGGAAGACCCGACGGCTGACGGCTCGGACACATTCCGGCTCAAGTAGCATCGAGCCCAAGCTGACGCAGCCGATGGCAGGGGGATACTCGCCGGAGCGGAGGGAGGGCCGCTCCGGCACCCCTTCTCCGGAACCGAGAGGGGCGTTCACACTCCGTGCGACCGCTGCCCTTACACAACGACGGCCACACCCATCGGCAGGGAGGGGGCACCCGGTACCATCGCCTGCTGTCCCATCACAACGCATGCTCCTCCGCCCCTCCCACTTCGCCTTCCTGCCTTCTGGCCAGCTGTCCCTTGCACCTGCCATGCGCCACTCCCTCCCCATCCACTTGTCCAGCCTGGGGACTCGGTCTGTTGCCAAACCCCCCTTCTCGGGGCTGGCTACAGGCCCGCCACGCCGGTCAGTACATAATGACGGCCACAGCAAAAGGCGGGGAGGGGGCACCCGGTGTCGTGGCCGGCTGAAGCGTCACAACCCTTGCTGCGCTGCCCCACCCACCCCGCCTTCCTGCCGACCGGCGCCCTCGTCCACCTGCCTTGTGCCACTCCCTCCTCATCCACTTGTCCAGACTGGGGACCCGGTCTGTTGCCGAGCCCCTCGGGACAGGGGAGAGGGACTGGCTCCGCCTCGCCGCGCTTCCCAGTACACAATGACAACCACAGCCAGCCCGGGGACTCGGTCCGTTGCCGAGCCTCCGTAAGCAACTGGCCGTCAGAATCGCGCCACAGGATTGTCCCGGTTGCTCGATGGGGCTTGCGGCCGAGTTCGTCTGCCAACGTCTGGACGCCGACAAGGACGCGAAGGTAACCGTGGAGGAGTTCGGCGGGAGTCCCGGAATCCACGATGAAACGGAGGCCCGCGAGGCCCTGGGTCGGGCCGGTCCGGACAACAGCGGGGCGCTGTACTGGGCGGGATTCGAGACCGCTCACGGCCTCCGGCATGCCATGTGCAAGAAGGTCCCGCCAGCGCTGCCGCAGCCCAGCCGGGCGAGCGGGGCAACATGACCAGGGTTGCCCAAGTCTTCATCATGCGGAGCGACAAGAACGGGGATGGCAGACTGGGGAGGTCAGAGCTCCGTGGGGCAGCCGCGCGCTTCGACCAGATGGACAAGAACGCCAACGGCTTCCTCGAGCCAGGAGAGCGGAACGGCTGGAATGACTACCTCCTCGCATTCATAAGCTCCACCAGAAGATCTCGCGCAGTGTACCTTGGCCCCGCCTCGACGTTGGGTAGGTTTCCGTAGGAAGTTCGGATCAGCCTCAAGATCCGGTGCTGGAAAGCGATCGTGTACTTCTTGACCGGGTCCACCTTGGCCCGGGCCAAGGCAGGATAGAAGGCCATGCCCTGATTCCGTCCCCGCCCGCGCGTTTTACTCAGAGCCTCCTCCAGGTCGACCATCGTCTTTCCCGTCACCACGGACAGCGCGACGGCATCGCCAGAATTGCCCAAGATCCAATCCGCGCCCGTCGTTCGCTTGGGGTCCAGACCCCAGGGCGGAGCCGTTGAGCCGCTCTCCTTCCTGGCCAGCACGAAACCGGCTTTGCACCTGGCTGTTACAAGAGCGCGCGCAGCACTGGTGAAGTGGTCCTTCCCAATTCCCTGGAAGCGATAGGCCAGGAGCATGGGATTCTGGGACTTCCAGGTCCATCCGCGCGTGAACTGCATGCCGTATCTGAACACCGGCGCGCCCCTCTCAAGCCCGCGCACCACCAGATCCGGGACTGCTCCCATTCCCGCCCGACCGGCGCGTACGAGGAAAAAGGGCAACGCTCTCGTCCACATGCGGTTCTGGCCGGCTTTGCCCATCGGGGCCACAATGTAGACGAGCCGCCGGGGGGCCAGAGGATTGTAAAGGTGCAGGCTCACAAAGCAGTCCTGAACGTCAAGCGTCCTTTCGCCTGCCTTCAGCGTCTTTTCTCCCTCAAGCGAGAAGGGGAGCTGGGGCCAGATTCGCTGCGTGACCTTGTTGTCCTCTATCTTCCCCAGCAGGACCAGGTTGTAGTGTTCCATGTCCGCCTGCGTAATGTCCTTGCCAGCTTTCATAGGGAACCTCGCCGTCGGCATTGGGCCGCCGCCTCCGGAACAAGATAGCCTCTCCGCAGCTTCCTTCAGGCGACCCATCTCCACCACAACTCCCTGTGTCGGGTAGACAATCATCAGGGGCTCCCCGCTGTACATGTTCTCGGCCCCACCGGACCTGTAGGGCCTGATCGTGGTCGCCGGCGCCTGCCAGTTGCGCTTGAGCTGCCAGCCGCTGGCTCCACGCACCATGTACAGCTGCGCGGGCAGAGGCGCTTTGACGTCGTTGATCGACCCGGCCATGTTGATACGCAGAGGCTTGTTGCCATCCACCGGCATGGCCGATGCGTCCAGCGCCAGCACGTCGACATTGGCTAGCTTCAGAATGACAGTCTGCCTGCCGCCCTTCCTCGCGACCTCCGCGTCCACCCGCGCCACGCGATGGGGATCCGCCAGGCGCTTGATGCTGAACCAGTAGCTCTGGCCGTGCGCGGCCCACTCGCACGAGTGGGAGACCTTTCGTGGGCTCGGGCTGCGGACGTGCTTTGACCGCCAGGCTGCGGAGTCGAAAGGAGCCACGCGGCCGTGCCCTTCCTTGGGGAAGATGCGCAGGTCCATGGGATGGCCCAACTGCTTGAGCCGGCTGTCCGCCCAGTGGATGATGTTCGCCGGCTGACCTGCGTCCAAGGCACCGCAGCGGTTGAGGATAGTGACGTTGCCCAGATTGCTGAAGAACAGATGATTCAGCGGCTCACCGGCGCTGATGGAGGCACTGGCGAAGAAACGGGGATAGCGCGTGGTCAGGAACCAGCTCCCGTTTCCGCCATTCGAATGGCCGCGGACGTGGACCCGATTCCTGTCGATGCTGTACCAGCGCAGCACGTAGGCCAGGACCTCTCTGGCAGCGGTCTCGCCCATGCCTCGGAAGCTGTTGTACCCATGCCCCCAGGGCGAGACCTCCAGGTAGTCCCGTTCGACTGGTTTGTCGTGCGGCTCCAGCACGGCGCCGCCCGCGTGCAGCGAGTACACGAGGGGGTACTTCCGCGAGGGGTCGTAGCTGTTCGGGACAGAGCACAGGAAATACGAGCCCGTCCCAAGCGCGTTGCTGTAGATGTACCCGAAGAAGCAGCCGCGCCGCTGGTCGTAGTAGCTCTCGCCTCGATCGGCCATCTTCACCGCCTGGGCCGCCTGTGACAACAAGGCAAAGTCCGCCTGGGAACTTGGTGGGTCCACTCGATCCAACAGGGCGAGCGCGGCCGCGACCAATCCCCGGTGCTGCTCTAGCACAGGTGATGCCAACTGACGCACCCAAGGCTCGTCGACCTTGTAGAGGTTGGCGTAGTGGGTCTTCTTCCTCACCAGGTCCTTGAGCTGCCCGATCGCCGCCGAGTGTGGCAGGCTGACCGTGTTGACCGTCTCCCCCCGGTAGCTCACGAGGAGGTCCGTGTAGGGCGTGCCGTCCGACGGGGCGGGCAAGGCGATCTTGGTCGCGACACGGTCGGGGCCCACGGCCTCAAACTGCCCTCTGGCCAAGTCGCGGCCTCCTTGCTTGATGACCACCTCGTGCCCCCGTCGGACTCCCCGAGCCATCACCTTCACAACCGACTGATACGTTGACAGGTCATAGCCTGCCACCGCGGACAGCCGAAGTCTGGGCTTGGTGTTGTCCATGAGCTTCAGCGTGTGCATGTCGTTGCCGTTGTAGCTTGTGCCTTTCCCCAGGTGGAACGAGGCCCGGTGTTTGCGCAACTCCTCCTTCTCCATGGTGTCGCCATCCTGCACCCAAAGCTGGAAGCAGGCTTGGGCTCCGGGGGCGGCCTCGAAGCCGACGCTGTCCCAGGGGACCAGTCCCTCGAGCACGTACCACGTCTTGCCGCCGGTGATGCTATACGTGGGCCGCACCGATCTGTCCACGTTGCCAGCCCCAAGCTCCAGGCCGCCATAGCAGGCGGTCTCGAGAGGCAGCTTGCCGAACTGGGGGTTGAACGTCAGGTGGTAAGGGGAACTTCCCTTGCCGAGGCGCACCTTGCGCAGGTAGATCTCGACATGGTCCTGGCCGATGGGGTCTCTCTGGCGTGTCTTCCTATGCCACACATCGTCCTGGACCCAGACTAGGAACAACAGGCCCTTGCGGGTCCAGCCCAGCTTCATGGATGCGTTGTGGTCCTCGGCCTTGCGATGCTTGCCGTACTGCGGGAGCAGAATCTCAAAGCCGTGTCCCTTCCCCTCCCAATCCTCGGCTTTGCCATCGATCTTGATGCCCTCGACCCTGGGCAGGTCGAAGGTCCTGGGGACATCCGCGGCAAGAGCGTTGGCACAGGACACGACAACGGCGCCAAGCACCAAGGAAGTCAGGCAGGCTTTGGGAAAACGCATGAGGTCCGCTCTGAGAGACTGAGACACAATTCTGCCTTTCTGCCGCTGAGCCCCGATCGGCGGTAGGGAGCTCGGGCCGCTGCATGGTCAGACTGCAATCGCTGCATGTCCCGGATGATACCATAGCCAGTCGTGGCCCGTCGACACTCATGACTTCTGTGGGAAAGCACGTCTGGTACATACTGCATTGGTTCCAGCAGTCCTGCCGCGAGAACAGAGACCACGGCCCTCATGGACCGGGCGCCTCGAACAGAACAGGCTAGCTGTGATTGGCCGCGATGCTCTCCGTCATGTTCCGGCCATCATCGATGTGGGGATAGGCCATCTGGTGGTGCAGGAGAGGGTTGCCTCTGCCGTCGTGGAAGCCGTAGGTCCCGAGGATGTAACGCTCAATCCCGGCATTCTGGCTGAACAGCCTAGCGACCCGGTCTGTTGCCGAGCCCCGATCCCCCGTGACGGGGGCTGGCACCGGCTCGTCACGCCTGTCAGTACACAATGACGGCCACGGCGGGAGGGAGGGAGG
>JADHXT010000091.1 GCA_016782825.1 Candidatus Brocadiia bacterium
TAACGCGGCATAGACCTTTATTTTAGCAAACGGGTTCCCGTGAGTAAAGCCGCTCTTTCCCTCGCCCGCCGTGCCGTGTACAATGCCCCGAGGAATGCACAGAGACCGAGGAACCACCGGCGTGCCCACCTTTGCCCTCCTCACCTTCGGCTGCAAGGTGAACCAATACGATTCGCAGGCCATCCGCGAGGCCCTGGCCCGCCGCGGCTACACCGAGGCGGCCGACAGTGCGTCCGCCGACCTCTACGTGGTGAACACCTGCTGCGTGACCGCCGAAAGCCACCGCAAGGGGCTCCGACAGGTGCGGCGCCTGGCGCGCCGCCACCCCCAGGCCAGCATCGTGGTGACGGGGTGCAGCGTGGATGCCGACGCCGAGGCCATCCGCAAGATGCCGGGCGTGCGCTGCGTGGTGGCCAACGACGAGAAGCCGCTGCTCGACGCCATCGTGGCCGGCCAGGCCGACACCGCCTCCGCCGCGGCCTCCCCTGCCCCGGCGTGGCCCGCCGTGAGCGCCTTCGAAGGCCACACCCGCGCCTTCGTGAAGATCGAGGACGGCTGCGACGACTTCTGCTCCTACTGCATCGTGCCACACGTGCGGGGCCGCGTGCGGAGCCGTCCGCCCGACGAAGTGGTGGACGAGGTGCGCCGCCTCGTGGCCAATGGCTACCTGGAGGTGGTGCTCACGGGCATCCACCTGGGCGCCTACGGCAAGGAGACGCACGGCGAGTGGGCGCTGCTGCCGCTCCTCGAGCAGTTGGTGGGCATCCCGGGCCTGGCTCGGCTGCGGCTCAGCTCGCTGGAGCTGCGCGAGGTGCGCGACGAGTTGATCGCGTTCGTGGCGGCGTCCGACGCGCTCTGCCCTCACTTCCACATTCCGCTCCAGAGCGGCGACGACGCCGTGCTCCGCGCCATGAATCGCCGCTACACCGCCGCCGACTTCCTGGCCCGCGTCGAGGCCATCCGCGGCCGCCTCCCCGATGCCGCGCTCACCACCGACGTGATCGTGGGCTTCCCCGCCGAGACCGACGAGCAGTTCCGCAACAGCCTCGCCACGGCCCGCCGCGCCGCGTTCAGCCGCATGCACGTGTTCCCCTACAGCCACCGCGAGGGCACCGCGGCGGAGCGGATGGACGGCAAGCTGCCGAAGGACGTCGTCGACGCCCGCCGCCACGCGATGCAGGCCGTGGCGGCCGAGTTGGCCGAGACATACCACCGCCGCTTCGTGGGCCGCGACATCGACGTGCTGGTGGAGACCCGCCGCGACCGCCGCACGGGCCTGCTGTGCGGCTACTCCGCCCGCTACGTGCGCGCCTTCTTCCAGGGCGGCGACGAGTTGATGGGGAGCATCGTCCGCGTGCAGGCCACCGACGCCGACGCCCGCGGCGTGGCCGCCAGCCTTCCCGGCGGCCACCCCACACTCACCGCGCGCGGATGAGCAGCCCTTCGTCGGTGCCGAGGCGGCGGCGCGCGGCCTCGGTCTCGGCGAGGAAGCGGTTGGCATCGACCGCGTAGCCTGCCGTGGGCCGCACGCCGGGCGCCTGCTCCTGCCAGTAGGCGTTGAAGCCGCGCAGGAACAGCTCGCGGACATACTTGCAGTAGACCGACGCCAGGGCGATGGGCAGGTGGCGGGCGTCGCCCTTCTTGTAGAAGCCCACGGTCATCTCGCGCAGGCCGTTGCTCACGACGTAGAGCGACTCGTCGCGCCCCTCGCGAAGCACCCGCACGCGGCAGCCGAAGAAAGTTTCATAGAGCAGGTGGGCGTAGTGGTCGCGTCCCCCGTGCTTGTCCACGTGGACGAAGAGCCCCTCCTCGCCCCACGCTTCCCATAGGCGTTGGAGGAGGTGGGAGGTCTTGAGGAAGAGCGTGGCCGACTTGGTGCCGTGGCTGGCGCACAGGCGGTTGTACTCGCCGACGAGCACGGGCAGGCAGTGCACGCCGAGGAAACGTGCGCCCTGGGCCGCCTGGAGGCTGGCGGCGTCGGCGTCGGCCTGCTCGCGCGAGGCGGCGATGGGGAGAGCGAAGTCCACGCCGGCATACCAGGGGTAGGCGTCGGGCTCCTCGCTCAGCTCGGCCAGGCAGGCCAGGAGAGCGCGGAACGTTGCGGGGCGATGCCCGGCAGCCGCGGCGAAGGCCAGCGCGGTGCGCTCGATGTGGCGCGGGCCGGTGGCTTGGCTGAAGAGACGCTTGCTGTCGTTCACGGCCACGCGCTGGCGGTCGCGCGGCGAACGGGTCACCACGTCGGCCAGCCGCTGCCACAGGCAGGCGTCGGCGGCCGCGGCGGGGACGGCGAAGGCCACGGAGCTGACGACCAGCGGCCCCAGCCGCGGCCCGTAGCCCGCCTCGTCGATGCCCGCCACCACTGCCATCGGCATATCCTGTCCTAAAAGGGGCGTTTGCGAAGCCACGGATCGAGGTCGATGCCCACGAAGCCGAGGCCGAAGTCGAGCACCTGGAAGGGCTTGGCGGCCACCCGCACGCCCACGAGCCCGGCGTGGAGCTCGGCGCCCACGGGCAGCGAGTTGCCCCACGTGGTGTGGCGCCACATCTTGAGCACGTCCTGGAGCACCACGGCGCCCTCGCGTGCCTGCATCTGGCGGTCGACCGTCTGCGTGCCGAGGCTGTGGGCCACGGCGAGCTTGATGGCGTCCTCGCTGAGCCTGGGGTTGTTGAGCACGCGGCCGGCGATGTGCGCGGGCCAGCCGATGAGGCTGAACGGGAAGAGGCCCACCTCGCGGTCTTTCTCGCGCCACAGGTCGAGGGTGCCGTCGGTGAGGCCGAAGCGCACGGCGTCCACGCGGCCGGCGCCGAGGAAGTTGACGGCGTACTTCACATCCGCCTTGGCGCCGGCGCCCACACCGAGGTTGAGGTCGAAGATATCGAAGAGGTCGCCCACGCGGCCGCCCACATAGCGGAAGGGCGCCCAGAGCACCTGGCCGGCGGTGGCCAGGGCCGAGCCCCCGGCCGCCGGCGCGGCAAGGGCGGCCAGCAACACCACGACGGCCAGACGGCGCATAGGCCTACGGTCTCGCATTGAGTTGCGGGTCGAGGTCGATGCCGACGAAGCCGACCACGAAGTCGGCCAGTTGCAGTGGCCTCACCATGGCCCGCGCGCCCACGAGAGCGTGCACCTCGGCTCCGATGGGAAACGAGTCGCCCCAGCGGGTGTGGCGGTAGCCCGACACGGTGTCTTTCCAGAAGAACGCCACGTCGCCGTTCAGCTCCTTGCGGTCGAGGTGCTGCACGCCCTCGCCGCCTGTGCGTGCCAGGAAGCGCGTGTCCGATGCCAGCGAGCGGCAGCCGGTCCACTTGGCCACGGCGTGCACGGGCCAGGCCACGAGGTGGAAGGGGAAGAGGGCCAGCTCGGTGTCGAGCTCGCGCCACAGGCCCATGCGGCGGTCGATGTTGCCCAGCCGCCAGGGCCGCGTGTCGCCCAGCCCGAAGAGCTGCACGCCGTACTTCACGTCCACCTTCGCGCCGCGGCCGGCGCCGAGGCTCACCTCGAACACGTCGAAGAGGTCTTTCACCCGGTCGTGTGTGTAGCGCACGGGCGCCATCGCCACATTAACCACGCGTCCGAGAGGCGATGCGGCCTGGGCGGCCGATGCCACGGCCCACAGGCACAACAGAGCAGCCACCCGCATGCGATTCCCCTTTCAGTGGCGCGACCGACCCTCGGCGTCGGGGTGCTTGAGGCGCGGGTCGAGGTCGATGCCGATGAAGCCGAGTACGAAGTCGATCATCTCCAGCGGCTTCACGCGGGCCCGGACGCCCACGATGAGCAAGTGGACCTCGGCGCCCACGGAGGCCACGTCGCCGGGCCGCTCGTGCCACGCGCCGGCCATCACGGCCTCGTGGTAGAGCACGTCGGTGGCCACAAAGTCCTTGCGAGCCGTGCGCTCGACGCCGAGAGTGCCCGCCTCGAAGCCGCCCTCGGCCAGCATCTGGTACGTGTCGCCCTGGTCTTTCAGCAGCTCGAATGGGGCGAACAGCAGGCTCGCGGGGAAGATGCCGAAGGCCACGTTGTGCTCGGTCCACATGCCCACCTGGCGGCCGTCCAGCCCGATCCGCTGGGCCTCCACCTGCCCCACGGTGGTGCGCAGCACGGCGTATTCCACACCCGCCTTGAGGCCGGGGCCGATGGCTGCGCTCACTTCCACCATGTCGAAGGCATCGGCCACGCGGCCGAACACGTAGCGGCCGACCCACGACAGCACGGAGCCGCCCTGCTTGACTGTCGGCCCGGTGACCTGGTCGAAGAGCGAGCCGGCACGGGAGCCCACGCCGCCGCGGCTCGCCGCCTGCGCGCCGCTGACCACACTCGCCACAAGGAGAACCCACAACACACGACGCATGGCGCTCGCTCCAGTTCCGTCGCGCCCGGTGGACGGCCGCGGGGCCGCCTCAGGGCTTGAGTTCGCTCGCCCGTTCGACGGGCACGGCATAGATTCGCCACGCACCGTCCTCGCGGTAAAGCACCACCTCGTCGTCCAGCCGCTTGCCGCCTACCGTCACGGAGACGGGCACGAGCATGCCCCGGCTGCCGCGCCGCGAGCGGCCCACGTCCAGGGTCTCCAGCGCCATCACCGTGGCGTTGTCCACCGCATCCACTTGCTCTCTGAACTCCTCTCCCGTCATCTCGATCTTGCGCTCGGCCGACACGAGCCGCCACAGGGCCGCCCCGTCGCGCCGCCGCAGCAGGTCGGCGGCCCGCTTCACGGTGCGCTCGGGCGTCGACCGCGTGCCCAACAGCAGCGCACCCAGCAGCCCCACGCCCAGCAGGGCCACCGCCGCGCCCACCACGACGGGCATGAGCCGCCGACGCCGAGGTGGCGACGGGTCGTCCAGCGGCACGGCCTCCTCGTCGCCGTCCGCGTCGGCCTCGGACTTCGGCAGCACGCGCACGGCCGCGCTGTCGCTCAGCGCGCGCACCTCGGGCAGCTCGCCCTCGGCCTTGGCAGGCCCGGCGTCCTGGAAGACGAACACCACGGGCCCCACCTTGATCTCGTCGCCGGGCTTCAGGCGGCGCTCCTGCACCCGCCGCCCGTTCACCAGCGTGCCCACCTTGCTGCCGGCGTCCACCACCCGCCAGCCGCCGCCCGACGGCTCGATGCGGCAGTGATAGCGCGACACGAACTTGTGGTTGACGTGAATCTCGTTGGCCGACCGCCTGCCAATCTGCGTCACTCCATCGCGCAGAGCGATCTCGTCACCGCTATCTCGACGTTGCAGGATGGCCATACGAGCGGTCCGGCGTGCGGGAAAGTGCCTCCTGCCGTATTGTGCCAGCGCCGCGAGCGGGAGTCAAGCACCGCCGCCCGCCGCGTTCGCAGACGGGATTGACTACCACCGGCGTTTGCGCTAGCATGCCATGCACACCGTGACTGCGTAGTGAGACCCCGATGATGGACTTCGATCTGAGCGACCTCTTCGAGACTTGGCCGCACGACCCGGATGACGACGGGAAGAACATCCGCCGCGTGACCGGCAGCGACGGACGCGTCCGCCTCCTCGTACGCGTGCGGTGCGGCCTGTATCAGTGGGAGGTCGAGGGCCGGCCCGACGGCGAGCACCCCCACGGCTTCGCGTCGCTCCTCGACTACTACCGCCACCGCATCGAAGAGCACCGCAACGACCCCGAAGGCGCCGAGGCGATCCACCTCGAGCAGGACGCCATCGAGGCCATCAGCCAGGAGCTGATCGACTACTACCAGCGCCGCGTGCTCTTCTTCCGCCTCGGCGAATACGAGCGCGCCCGAGCCGATGCCGAGCACAACCTGGAGCTCATGGACATCTTGCGCGACCACGCCGAAGACCCCGAGGCCGCCATCGAGCACGAACAGTGGCGCCCCTTCGTGACCATGGACCGCGCCCGCGCCGAAGCCCTCATCGGCTGCCAGCAAAGCGACTACGTGGGCGCCATCCGCACCCTCGACCACGGCATCGAGGAAATCGTCCACTTCTTCCACCAGCACCGCCGCGACGACCTCATCGACGAAAGCCAGGAACTCCACGTCCTGCGCGACCTCAAGTACCAGCTCCGCGAAGCGTACGGCATCCCGCTCACCAGCCGCGAGATGCTCGAGGGCCTCCGCGAGGAACAGGCCAAGGCCATCGAAGAAGAGGACTTCGAGCGCGCCGCACGCCTCCGCGACGAGATCGCCCGCTTCGAGAGCCACCCCGACGTCGAGGCCACCTGATCCCCCCTCTTGCCCCGCCTGCCCCCGTCACCTGAGGACCCCCATGGGAGCCAGCGCCCCCTTCGCCAATGGCCACCAGGCGCTCCAGTACCTCTACGGCCTCACCGACTACGAGCGCCTGCGCAAGCCCCGCGACGCCGCCGCCTCCGTCTTCGGCCTCGGCCGGATGGAGAGGCTGCTCGATTCCCTCGGCCACCCCGAGCGCTGCCTCCGCGCCATCCACATCGCCGGCACCAAGGGCAAAGGCTCCACCGCCGCCATGACCGCCGCCATCCTCCAGCAGGCCGGCGCGCGCGTGGGACTCTACACCTCGCCTCACGTGCTCTGCGTGCGCGAGCGCATCATGATCGACGGCCAGTGGATTCCCGAGGGCCGCATCGCCGCACACCTCAACCACCTGCACCCCTACCTCGAAGCCAGCCGCACCCGCGGCGACACGTACCTGCCCACCTTCTTCGAAACCTTCACCGTCATGGCCTTCCTCGACTTCGTGGCGCAGCGCACCGACTTCGCCGTCCTCGAAGTTGGCCTCGGCGGCCGCCTCGACGCCACCAACGTGGTGACCCCTCTCGCGTGCGGCATCACCCACGTGAGCTTCGACCACACCGAGAAGCTCGGCACCACCCTCGACTCCATCGCCGGCGAGAAGGCTGGCATCCTCAAGCCCGCCGTGCCCGCCGTGGTGGCCCCCCAGGAGCCCGAGGCCCTCGCAGCCATCCGCCGCCGCGCCGCCGAACTCCGCGCCCCCGTCACCCTCGTGGGCCGCGACGTCACCTTCGCCGACGGCGACGGCGACCTCTCCGTCACCACGCCCCGCCGCACGTACGAGGCGCTCCACCTGCCCCTCGTGGGCAGGCACCAGCGCACCAACGCCGCCACCGCCATCGCCCTCGCCGAGGAAGCCGCCGCAGCAGCCGATCGGCCCCTGTCCGTCGAGGCCGTGCGGGATGGCCTCGCCGCCGTCCGCTGGCGCGCACGCATCGAAACCGTGGCCGAACGCCCCACGGTGGTGGTCGACGCCGCACACAACGTGGCCTCCATCCGCGCCCTCCTCGCCACCCTCGAGCAACGCTTCTCCTACCGCCGGTTGCTGCTCGTGTTCGGCATCGCCGCCGACAAGGACGTGGACAGCGTGCTCCGCGAGCTGGCGCCCAAGGCATCGCTCGTCGTCTGCACCCGCGCCAACAGCCCCCGCGCCTGCCCGCCCGACGACCTGGCCGGCCGCCTGGCGGCCCTCGGCATCGAAGCCGTGGCCTGCGAGAAGCCCGTCGAGGCCCTCGCACTCGCCCGCCAGCAGGCCCAGCCCGACGACCTCGTGTGCGTCGCCGGCTCCTTCTACCTCGCCGGCGACATCCTCGCCGCGCTCGACGACCACCCGCTCCACTGACCGCCCTAACCGGCCCTCGCCCGCCCTTGACACCCCGACTGCCCCGCGCGATACTTGGCGGCAGTTCGTCCGGAGGGTTGGGATATGGACAAGGTGTTCGTTACCACGGCGCTGTATTGCATCGCGCTGGTACTGATGGTCGCAGGCGTGGTGCTTCCGGGCCGGCTGCTCTCGCTGCCGCCCGGCACGGTGTTCGGCCAGGGCTTGCTTGCCCTGCTGAGCCACCTCCTCCTGCCCCTGGGGCTGGCCACTTTGCTCAGCCCGTTCGACCGGCTTGCCGGCCGCAAGACCAAGCGTGTGTTCAGCCGAATCGCCTTGCGAACTACGGCCTTCACCCTGACCTGCACTGGAATGCTTGTGCTCGTGGCTGAGGACCGCTTGGGCCCCTTCTTCGCCAAGATAGCGCACTGGAAGGCCATGTACAAAGGCGGCCAGAGGGCTCTCGCCCAGCAGCAGGCGATTGTCGAAGCACTATCGACCACAGGCGCCATGCTCGCATGCGTGGTGGCCATCGTCATCGGCCTGATGCTCTTTGTCTGCTCCTTCGAGCCTTGGCGGAGGGATGCGGATGCGTACATGTAGGCGCCGTGCCGCCAGTTTCACAAACATTTACACCGGCATGCCGAAAAGCACAGCCCCAGGCCAAAAAACCCTTGCACCCACCGAGGCGGAGGGCTATCATGGCGCGGTAGTCTACCGATGCCTGCCCCGTCGCCCTCCAAAGAGGTGTGCCATGCGAGCCTGCTGCACCGCCATCGCCCTTGCCCTCTTTGCCGCGTCGGCCCTCCACGCCGACCACATCGCCATGCCCGACAAGATCGAGCTGAGCGGCAAGAAGGTGGAAATCCTCGAAATCCGCGACGACGACGTGCTCGTGCGCGTGGCCTACGGCGACATCACGATCCCCAAGGAACGCATCGTGAAGATGGCCGTGGACTTCGAGGCCCGCCTCGAACGCCTGAAGGCCGACGGCAAGGACACCCCCCGCGCGCTCGTCCGCCTCGGCCGCGTGTGCGACGTGCTCGACATGACCACCGAAGCCCTTGCCGCCTACCGCATGGCCCTCGCCGGCCGCGGCGTGCCCGAGGACGTGCTCCTGCCCCTGGCCGCGCAGTTCGAGCGCCACGAGGCCTGGAAAGACGCCTTCCTCTGCTACCAGGCCTGCCTGAAGCTGAACCCCGACCGCGCCGACATCAAGACCCAGGCCGATGCGGCCAAGGCCAAAGCCCTGGCGAAGAACCCGCAGGCCGACCTCGACCACGACGCCAGCCGCATCGACATCACCTCGGCTCCCCTGCCCGACCGCCCCGAGCCCATACCCCCCGTGGGGCCTCCGCCGGTGGAGCCGCTGCCCGGACAGCCCCAGCCGATACAGCCGCAACCCGCCCAACCCCAACCAGCACAGCCCGAGCCCGTCAAGCCCGGGCCGGCCAAGCCCAAGGTGAACGAAGGCCTCGAGGCCGACAAGGGCTGGGGCACCGAGGCCTGGGGCAGCACCATCGAAGTGAGCGTGGGCGTGCCCGAAGGCGGAGGCGAGGACAAGATGCTCCGCGTGTTCCTGGCCGGAGCCGAGAAAGACAAGGCCTGCGTCATGATCGAGAACGACTACGACCTGACGAAGAAGGAGAAGTTCTCCTTCGACGTGCACAACTTCGGCGACCAGAGCCTCACCATCGCCGCCGCCTTCATCACCCGCCCCGGCTGGGAGTTCTACGAGAGCATCCCCAGCACCGTGCTCCCCACGGGCAACAAGGCCCGCACCATCACCATCGACCTCACCGGCACCCGCTTCAAGACCGCCAAGAGCAAGTGGCGCTTCAAGAGCGAGCTCGAGAACAAGAAGAACATCATCAAGGTGTACATCCTCATCTACTCCAAGGTGACCGGCAAGTGGGTGTTCTTCAACAACATCCGCTTCGAGCCCGAGGGCGAGCCGGCCGGCGGCGGCGCGCCCGCCCCGGCCCCCGCGCCGGCTCCCGCACCCGCGGCTGGCAACTGACCGCCCGCCGCACCGCTCCCCAGCCCCCTCTCCCCGCGGCACGCCCGCTTGTGTGCCCGTGGCCGTTGCGCTATCTTCTGTAAGCGCGCCCCCACGCGGCGCACCACACCGTTGCGACTGAGGGACCTTTCGCCATGCCCATCACCAAAGCCGTCGTGCCCGTGGCCGGCCTCGGCACCCGCCTGCTGCCCGCCACCAAGAGCCAGCCCAAGGAGATGCTCCCCGTCGGCCGCAAGCCCGTCGTCCAATATGTGGTCGAGGAAATCGAGGACGCCGGCCTGCGCAGCGTGCTGTTCATCACCGGCCGCAGCAAGACGGCCATCGAGGACCACTTCGACCGCGACGTCGAGCTCCGCCGCAGCCTCACCACCAACGGCAAACACGACCTGCTGGACGCCCTCGCCTACGAGGACGCCAACGTCGAGTTTTTCTACACCCGCCAGAGCGAGCAGCTCGGCCTCGGCCACGCCGTCGCCCTCGGCGAGAGCTACACCGAAGGCCAGCCCTTCGTCATCGCCCTCGGCGACTCCATCATCGAGAGCCAGGGCACGCCCTCCGTGCTCCGCCGGCTGATCGACGCCTTCGAGGCCACCGGCGCCACCGCCGCCATCGCCTTCGAGGAAGTGCCCGAAGACCACGTGCACCGCTACGGCATCGCCGCACCTGCCGACGGCGCGCTGCCCGGCGTGGGCGACGACGTGTTTCGCGTGGCCGACCTCATCGAGAAGCCCTCGCAGGCCGAGGCGCCCAGCCGTCTGGCCATCAGCGGCCGCTACGTGGTGAGCAGCGCCATCTTCGACGCCCTTCGCAAGACGGGCAAGGGCAAGGGCGGCGAAATCCAGCTCACTGACGCCTTCCGCATCCTCCTTGCCGAAGGCCACCCCATCGTGGGCATGCGCTTCCGCCCCGGCGAGAAACGCCACGACATCGGAAACTACGGCTCCTACTTCCGCACCTTCCTCCACTTCGCCCTCCAAGACCCCGACTGCGGCGACGGCCTCCGCGCCGCCATCCGCGAGGAGCTGGGCCTCTGACGCATCCCGCCACCTGCCCCATCGCCGGCGCCTCCCCATGCCC
>JADHXT010000092.1 GCA_016782825.1 Candidatus Brocadiia bacterium
TGGACTCGGACTCGAAGGCCGCGAAGTCGTGCTCGCCCACGCAGAGCGCGGCGGCCTGCTGCATGTCGGCCACGTCGAGACGGCGGCGGAGCCAGTGGACCCGCTCGCGGCCGATCGAGGGGCGCACGTGGCGGCACAGGATGGTGTAGCAATAGGTCTTGCCCTTGGCGGAGAAGCGGGCGTGGAAGGTGGCCGGCACGTCCTCCGCGCGGAGCACAGTGATGTCGGGCGGCAGCGCGGTGTTGATGGCGTGGTGGAGGCGGTTGGCGGGGATGGTGGTGTGGGTCTCGAAGCTGGCCACCTGGCCGAGAGCGTGGACGCCGGCGTCGGTGCGGCCGGAGCCGTGGAGGGTCACGGGATGGCCCACCAGCCCGGCGATGGCTTCCTCGAGCACCTGCTGGACCGTGATGGCGTTGGCCTGGCGCTGCCAGCCGTGGTAGGCGCTGCCGTCGTACTCGATGGTGAGCTTCACGTTGCGGGGCAGGGCGGCTTGCATGGGCACACGGCGCACCAGGAGAGGGCGGGGCCGGTCACAGAGACTATCTTAGGCCACCGGGCCGGCCGGGTCAAGAGCCACGCCGGCGTCTGCCTTGACACCGCGGGCCACACGCTCTACGCTTGTGCCACAAGCCTGTCCACCCGTTTTCCGCGAAGGAGCCCCGCCGTGCTGCGAGCTGTGAGTCGTTGTGTCGTCGTTCTGTGCGCCCTTGCCCTGGGGGCCTCGGCAGCCACCGCCCCCGCGCCCAAGGCCCCCAAGGCGCCGCCGGAGAAGCAGGCAAAGCCCAAGCCCAAGCGCAAGCGTCGCCCCAACCCTGCCTTCGCCAAGATTCAGGAGGACCCCGCGTTGCCTCGCGTGCTGCTCATCGGCGACTCCATCTCCATCGGCTACACGGTGCCCGTTCGCAAGCTTCTCGCTGGCAAGGCCAACGTGCTCCGCATCCCCGGCAACGGCGGCCCCACCACCCGCGGGCTCCAGAGCATCGACAAGTGGCTGGCCGTCGGCAAGCTCGATGTGATCCACTTCAACTGGGGTCTCCACGACTGCCGCATCGAGTGGCCCGCAGACCGCCTCCAGATCCCCATCGCCGACTACGAGAAGAACCTCAAGCAGCTCGTCGCCCGACTCAAGAAGACCGGCGCCAAGCTGGTTTGGGCCAGCACCACCGCCGTGGTGGACGGCGAGAAACGCAAGCGCCGCCAGAGCGACGTGCAGGCCTACAACAAGGTGGCCGCCGCCATCATGGAGGCCGAAGGCGTGGCCATCAACGACCTCTACGCCGCGCTCATGCGCATTGACGAAAGCGTGGCCGTCGACCCCGACACCGCCGGCAAGCAGAGGCCGAAGGCCAAGATCATGACCCGCCAGATGGCCAGCACGCCCGACGGCACCCACTTCACCGGCCAGGGCTACCAGGTTCTGGCACACCACGTGGTCAAGGCGATCACCGCGGCACTGGACGCCAAGTAGCCCACGCGCGGAGCCTCCCATGCAGCTTGGCTCCCGTTTCCTGGTCATCCTGCTCGCGGCGGGCGCCGCTCTCGGCGCCGACGGCGCGGCGCCTGTCGCCGTGCGCGCCGATGCGCGCGGCATGGAGCTTGCCAACGGCATCATCCGCATGCAGATCGACGCCACGGGACGCCTCACCGGCCTCTGGCTGCGCGACGGGGCCAACCTGCTGGCCAACGGCGGCAGCGGCTACTGGAACGTCCACACCGGCGCGCGCGGCAGGGCCGGCTTCCTCGTGCCCGGTGGGCCGGGGCGCATCGTGCGGCGGGCGGACGGCCTCGTGGAGGTGGCCTTCCGCCACCAGCCTGGCGCCAGGCACCCGCGCGACGCCTTCGCCTTCGACACCGAACTCCACTACGTGCTTCGCCGCGGCGAGAGCGGCTTCTACCTTTTCATTACCGTGGAGCACACGCCCGACGCTCCGCGCGCCACGGCCGTGCAGCTCGCCTACACCCTGCGCCTCGACCCGCGGAGCTTCGATGTCATCGCCGTGGACGACACGCGCCGCGGCCCGTCCCCCTCGCCGCAACAGCTATCCCAGGGCGAGAGGATCATGGACGCCACGTACCGCCTGACGGACGGCCGCGTGGTGACGAAGTACGACTTCTGCCACGACATCGCTGACGACGCCTACCACGTCTACGGCTGGGCCAGCCGCGGCCAGCGGGTGGGCGTGTGGCTCGTGCAGCCGAGCGCCGAGTACTACGGCTGCACGCCGTTCCGTCAGTTCATCTCCGCCCACCAGACCACCCGTACGCCGGCGATCATCTGGCAGCCGCAGTGCGCGCACTACGGCGCGCGCGGCGTCGAATGCCAGCCCGGCGAAGCCTGGCGCAAGCTCTACGGCCCGCTGTTCTTCCTCGTGAACCAGGCCGCCAGCAGCGACGCGCTGTGGCGCGACGCGCGGCGGCACGCCGGCGCCCTCGCCGAGCAGTGGCCCTACCGCTGGATGCAGCACGCGGAGTACGCCGTGGAGCGGGGCGAGGTGACCGGGCAGATCACGCTGGCCGGTGATCGCCCCGCACGTGAGGCGTGGGTGATCCTTTCGCCGCAGGGCGAGCACTGGTCGCGCGACACGAAGGGCTACCACTTCTGGACCCGCACCGATGCACGCGGCAGCTTCCGCATCCGCGGCGTTCGGCCTGGCGACTACACCCTCACGGCCACGGGCGCCGATCAGTTCGAGGAGTTCGAGCGCAAGGGCGTGGCCGTGGCAGCGGGCCGCACAGCGCCGCTCGGTACGCTTGTGTGGACGCCGGTGGTGCGGGGCGAGCGGCTGTGGCAGATCGGCGTGGCCGACCGTTCGTCGGGCGAGTTCCGCCGGGGCGACGACTACCGTCACTGGGGCATGTGGCGCCACTACCCCAGCGACTTCCCTCGCGGCGTGCGCTTCGTCGTCGGCCAGAGCAGGGAGAGCCGCGACTGGAACTTCGCTCACTGGAACTGGCACTGCGGCGACAACCCGGCGTGGCGGATCGAGTTCCAGCTACCCGAGGCACAGGTGGGTCGGGCCTTCCTCACGGTGGGCGTGGCGGCTTCCTCACCCCATCGCGCCTCGACGAAGCAACACGCGCAGGGCGGCACCACGGACGTGGCGGTGGGGGTGAACGGCCGCGAGGTGGGGGCCATCCGGCTGCCCTACTCGGGCGGCGCCGGCCACCGCAGCGGACGGCAGACCACGCCGTATGGCCTGGTGGCGATTGCCTTCGATGCCGCGCAACTTCGCAAGGGGGCCAACACGATCGCCCTGCGTCATCGGGTATCGCACCCGTACTGCGCCGGCGACTCCATGGGCGAACGCGGCGCCGGGCCGGGCTACGTGATGTACGACGCGATTCGGCTGGAAGTGGCGCCAGCACGTGAGGAGGCGCGCTAGGGGGCGACGGGGCCGAAGGCCTCCACGCGGTCGGCGATGCGGATGAGGCGCTCGAGGGGGGCGGCGGGAGGCGTGGTGTCGCTCACGCCGAGGATCAGGTGGTCGCCGCGGCCGACGTCGTCGAAGAAGCGGTCGAGGAACTCGTCGAACTGGCGGTCGTCCATCGTCGACGGCAGGAGCGCCACCGACGGGATGCCGCCCATGATGGTGATGCGGCCGGCGAAGGCGTCGCGCACCTCCTTCAGCGACAGCCGGGTCATCGGCGTGGGGCACACGGAGTCGGCGATGTCGATCTCCGCGGCCACGTAGTGTTCCAGCAGGCCGGTGTTCTCGCCGTCGGTGTGGGTGAGCAGACACTTGCCGCGGCCGTGGAGGGCGCGGGCGAAGTCGCGCAGCCAGGGGAGGATGTGTTCGGCGAAGAAGGGGGGGTATTGCACCATCGAATCGTAGTTGGCGCCCACGAGGAGCACGTCGCACGGGCTGGCGCAGGCCACCTCGACCATCTGCCGCCAGCACACCTCCACCTGCTCGGCCAGCCGCAGCATCTTGGCGGGGTGGTCGTGCATCTCGTAGAAGAAGGTGTCGAGGGGCATCATCTCGCGCTGGATCCAGTGCATGGGCGAAGCGGCCACGGCGACCCATCCGACGGCGATGCCACGGTCGCCCACGTGGTCGGCGAAGGCCTCGAAGCCGTCGTACTGGGGCACGACGCGGGCATTGGCGAACAGGTGGCCGAGGGCGGCGTAGTCGTCGGCGCTCTTGAAGACTTGCTCGGCTACGTGGCTGATGGTGATGCCGGCCCGACGCATGGCGTCGTCGTAGAGGGTCACGGTGCGGAGGGTGCCGTGGGGCGTGGCGTACTCGACGATCGTGCGGTCGCCGTCGGCGGTGCGGGTGATGTCCACGTTGTCGAACACGATCTGGAGGGGCATGGGCCACAGGTTCCAGACGCCGAGGGCGCGATGGACGTCGTCGTCGGGGCCGCGGAGGTCGCGGAAGTCGGGCACCACGCCGTGGTAGGCCCAGCCGAGGCCGTCGGTCAGGTCGCGGAGGGAGGCGTTGCGGTACTTCGCGGGCAGGGTGCCGGCCTGCTGGTTGGCCTTGAGCCACAGGTCGAGGCGTGGCGCCCAGGGGATGCGGTCGGTGGGTTCGCCGCGAAGGGCGGCGAGCATGCGAGCCTGATGGGTCATTCGGTGCGGTCTCACTCTCAGAGCACTCGCGCCACGTGGACGCTGTTGTCGCTTCCGTGCTTCTCGCAGCCGCTCTCACCGGCGAATGGGGCATGGCAGGACGGCGGCTGTATGATGGCACGGGGCCGTCAGCGTGTCAATCCGCGCTGGAAACCGGCCGCGTGAGAGCGTATGGTATGCGGAAAGGAACCCGCCATGCCCGTCGAGATGTCAGGCCGCTTTCCACGCTACACGGAGTACGACCCTGCCGTGCCCGTGTGGTGCGTGACGCCGGGGGAGGGAAGGGCGTTTCATCGGTTCTTCGACACGTCGCCCATCAGCCCGTCGGGCCGCTTCATAGTGTTCACGCGGATGCCGGCCGAAGACCGCCTGCCGGAGCCCGGCGAAGCCGCCGAGGTGGTGGTCGTGTCGCTCACGACCGGCGAGGAAGCCGTGGTGGCCGAGACCCGTGGCTGGGACACGCAGCTCGGCGCCCAGGCGCAGTGGGGCGCCGACGACACGGAGCTGTTCTTCAACGACATGGCCCCCGCCACCTGGCGTCCTTTTGGCGTGCGGCTCGACCCGCTGACCGGCAGGTGGTCGAAGCTCGATGGTACGGTGTACATGGTTTCGCGCGACGGTCGCACGGCCGCCAGCCCGTGCCTGCTGCGCGCGGGGCTCACCCAGGCGGGCTACGGCGTGGTCGCCCCACCCGAGCACGTGCCGCGCAACCACGGCGCCGCGGACGACGATGGCGTGTGCGTGACCGACACCCGCACGGGGCAGTGCCGCCTGCTCGCCTCCTTCGCCCGCATCGTGGAGGAAGCCGAGCCACGGCTCGACCCCGCGGCCTATGCCGGCGGCACATTCTACGGCGCCCACGTCAAGTGGACCCGCGACGGCCGCCGCCTGATGCTCGTCCTCCGCTGGCTGCCCGACGACGGCGGCCCGCGCAATGCCCACGTGGTGACGATGAACGCCGACGGCTCGGCCATCCACATCGCCATCTCTGCCGACCAGTGGGACAAGGGCGGCCACCACCCCGACTGGTGCCCCGACGGCGAGCACGTGATGATGAACCTCAAGCTCGATGGCCACACCCTGCGCCTCGTCCGCGCCCGCACCGACGGCACGGGCCTCGCCACGATGACAGACGCCGTGCTCGGCTCGGGGCACCCGTCGTTGCACCCGAACGGCCGCCACGTGATCGCCGACTCCTATCCAGGCGAGCCCGTGGCCTTCGGCGACGGCACCACGCCCATCCGCCTCATCGACCTCGCGGAGGGCACGGCGACCGATCTCGTCCGCATCCGCACCGTGCCGCCTGTCAGCGGCCCGAACAACGAACTCCGCGTCGACCCCCATCCCGCGTGGGATCGCGCGTACCGCCGCGTGGCCTTCAACGCCTGCCCCGACGGCACGAGGCGGGTCTACGTGGCCGACCTCAGCAGCCTGCTCGACGCCTGACGGAGAATGCAGTGAAGCACCTCTTGCTTGCCCTTATCACGCTCCCCCTCGCCTGGAGCACCGCGCGCGCCGCCGACTGGCCCCAGCACCAGCACGACGCGCGCCGCTCGGGCTTCACCCGCGAGGAAGTGAAGCCGCCCTACCGCGTGGCCTGGAAGCACTCGTTCCTGCCCGAACGCCCGGCGCGCCGCACACAGGCCATCGCGTACGACAAGCGAGTGTTCGTGGGCACCCAGCAGGGCGTGATGCACTGCTTCGACGCGGAGACAGGCAAGGAACTCTGGACCTTCAAGGGCGCCGGCTCCATCCAGCACTCGGCGGCGTGCGACGGGGGCATGGTGTTCTTCGGCTCCCTCGACGGCAGCGTCTACGCCGTGGACTGCCGCACCGGCGCGCGGCGCTGGAAGCGGCAGACCGACGCCCCCTTCTCCGCCGCCCCGCTCGTGGCCCGCGACCACGTGTATATCGGCAACCACCGCGGCGCCTTCCTCGCCATCCGCCAGAAGACGGGCGACTTCGCGTGGGTGCAGCACATCCGCGCCCCCGTGTTCGGCACAGCGGCGTTCGACGACGGCCGCGTGTTCGTCGGCGGCGAGGATATGCGCCTCCACGCCTTCGACGCCGCCACCGGCCGCCGCCTGTGGCGGAGCGAGCAACTTTGGGGCATGAGCTTCAAGGACTACCATCCCGTGGTCCACAAGGGCCACGTGCTCGTGCGGCCCATGGCCTCCTTCGAGGCCGACATCTACACCGACCGCTACAGCAAGTATGGCGCGTGGCCCGACAACATGCCCGGCGGCTGGCGCGCCGTGTGGGGGCCGGGCAAGTGGGGCAAGGGCTTCAAGGGTCTCTACGCCGAGGCCGAAGACGTCCGCGCCGGCAAGATGCCCAAGGAGCTCATGGACCGCCAGCTCCCCGTCATCGAGCACTTCGAGAAGACCCCCGAAGACCAGGACCTGTTCATCCTCGACGTCAAGAGCGGCAAGCAGGCGCTCATCCCGCCCCACTTCCGCGTGATGGCCATGCACGGCGCCGTCACGCCGCCGGCCGAGGACTTCCGCGGCACCCTCGTCGTCCCCTGGTGCCACATGACCCACGGCTGGGGCCGCTACGACATCGCCCGCAACCGCATGGTGGAGCTCATCGTGCCGCCCCGTGCGTGCAACGCCGATGAGAACGTGAACGTCTCGTGCGGCGGCCGCTACGTGTACGTCATGCACTGCGAGGAGGGCAACGCCAACTACACAGGCGTCTACGACCTGGCCACCAAGACGTGGACGCCCATCCACGGCGACGTGCCGTGGTACGACAACCTCCAGAGCGGCGCCAACCCCGCGTCGATCGGCTACGGCCGCTTCTATCACATCCTCTTCTACACCCTCGTCGCCCGCACCACGCAGCAGGAGGCCCGCCGATGAAGGCCTGGCCTTTGCTGCTGTGCTGTGCCGCCGCCGTGCAGGCCGGCGACGCCGACGCCTGGCGCTCCCGCGGCTTCCGGCCCTGGCGAGTGGGCGCCGACAGCCTGGAGACGTGGCGGCAGCCTCATCGCCCGCAGCTACTCGCCAATCAGGGCACCTTGTGCAAGCTCGCACCCAAGCAGTGGCCCGAGCTCATGCGCCGTCCCATCCCGTGGGCCAGCATCCAGCGGTGCCCGCGCACCAAGAAGCGCGACTGGGATCGCAGCCGCAGCCTCGGCCAAGTGGCCCTCGGCTCCGCCGCGCCCACGGCCACCCTGCTCGCCGAGCACGACGCCACTCACGCCAAGGTGCAGAGCACCGACACCGCGGGCAAGACGCTCTCGGTGTGGGTCAGCCGCGCGTCGCCGGCCATCGTGTGTCACACCGATGCGTCCGCCTTGCGCTTCTTCGTGGGCAAGGACGCGCTCCAGCCGCGCTTCTGCGCCTACGAGGCCAATGGCAGAGCCCATGTGGCGGCCGCGGCCGGCGCGGTGGACATCCCCATCTTCGCCAAGCCGTGGCTGCTCGTGTGGTTTGGGCATGCCTTCGGCTCGTCGCGCTTCTCTGGCTATATGCCCTACGAGTATCCGGCCGACTGCCCCGTGCTGTTCGTCTTCCGCGACACGCCGAAGGGCGTGTCGTTCCAGGACGGCATGACCGTGGACTTCGGCCCCGAGGCCGTGGGCCACGTGGCCATGCTCCCACCCTACGGCGATTCCTACCCGCTTGCGGGGATGGATGATGGCTGGCTGAAGACGCCACACGCCGTCGAATGGCGGCGCTATCCCGCCGAGTTCCGCCAGTACTGCTACCCGCCCGACTTCCGCACCGACACGTGGGCGAAAGGGCTGCCCGACGACGTGCTCGGCGTGTGCCGCTGGTGGGCGGGGCATCTGCGCGAGGTGGCCGTGTCGGCGCGCGAGAGCTACGCCTACGACGAGGCGAGCGACACGCTTACCGTCACCGAACGGTTCGGATTCATCCGTCTGGCCGAGGGCGGCACGCGGCTGGCGCCGGTCCCGCCCATGCTGGCGCTCGCGGTGGAGCAGGGCTTCCCCATCGCCTTCGACGGCAAGCCCACGAAGACGAGCGTGCTCACGGCCCACGGCCCGTTCATGGGGTTCGAGGGCGTGCAGAGGTACGAGTGGCAGTTGCGCGGCCTCCAGCGTTACGTGTTCGACCGGCGGCCCGCCGAGGGCAAGGGCGAGGTGCCGCGGGCGTTGCTCGCTGAGCTCGAGGCCGAGGTGGCCAAGATCCTCGATGCCGGCGAGCTGGCCCCCTGGTATCCCGTGCTCGACGACAACGGCGCCGGCTACCTGGGCTACTACGACCGCGGCCACCGCGGCCACTTCGTCTTCGGCAACCCCGGCGAGACCCTCTACTACCTGGGCGAGGTGGCCCCCTTCCTTCGGCCGGCCACCCGCGACAAGATCGTGGCCTACCTTCGAGTGTCCCGCGCCAACCATCCACCCGAGACGCCCCTCTTCGTCCCGGCAGGGCAGGGCGCACCACGCGAACGCTACCGCCCCACGCCTGCAACCATCAATGCCCGTCTCAACAAGCACTTCCGCGAGAGCAACTTCCACTGGCGCCTCGGCCTCGTGCCCGAGCAGAACTTCTACCACTTGGCCGACTACTACGAGGTGACCGGCGACATGGGCGAGTTGCGCGCCAGGTGGCGCGACGTGCTGGCCGAGATCGAGCCCCACCTGGCCAACCGCGACTGGGCCACAATGGGCACCGTGCGCCGTCCCGTGGCGTGGCATGGGCGCGCCGGCCTGGGCGGCGTGATGGACATCAATAACCTGTTCGCCGGCCTCGGCGGCGCTATCCGCCTGGCACGGATGGCCGGCGACAAGCAGGCCGAGCAGCGGCTCTGGGGCGAGTTTGGCCGCGTGGCCGCCCTCCGCTTCGCCCTAGGCAAATACTACCGCTACCTCTACGGCCACGGCCTGCTGCGCGCGCCCGAGGGCAAGGACTGGATGATGCGGCTGCTCCGGGGCTCGTGGTGCGGCTATCTCTACACCACGCACTGGCGCGGCATCGAGGACGAGATACAGCAGGTGTGGCAGATGGACCAGTTCGGCGTCTACTTCCGCGAATGCCGCGTGGGCGACGGCTTCAGCGCGTGGCCGGGCCAGGTGGCGTTTCTGGACCCCGTGCCCGAGCTGGGCCGCTTCTTCCGCGACCACCTGCGGGCCGAGGCCGAGGCACTCGTGCGGCGGGCCGACGAAGCCATGCCCGCGTGGTACGCGCCCTACTGCCCGGCCGTGCAAACCGCCGAGGCCAACTTCCAGCCGCCAGAGGACGCCCACCAGCTCTTCCTGCTCCACGCCTGGGTGCTCGACACACCGCCCGAGCGCCTCGCGTGGCTCCGCAGCGTGCCGTGGCTGGCCCGCGGCGACCTCTTCTACCTGCAGAAACTCACCGAGACCATCCGCGCCTACCGCGACCGCAGCAAGGAGTGATCCCCATGCTCCGCGCTCCGCTTCTTGCCACCCACCCAGACCCGAGGGCAGGCACGGGGACCTGCCCCTACAAGGCCGGCGGGTGCACACGCGCGCCGCGTCTGGCTTCTCTTCCCCTTTCCCCTTTCCCTTTCCCTCTCACTTTCCCTCCTCCCTACTTCCCGAGCTTCAGCCGCCAGCCGGGGAGCACCTCGGGCTTCTGGCCCTCGGGCAGCGGCTCGACGAGCCGGGCATACAGGTCGGGACGGCGGGCCTTGATGTAGCGCCCGCCGCTGGCGAGCGCCATCTTGTCGGCCGTGCAGAGGGCGACCACCACGTCGTCGCCGAGCGCCGTGCTCTCGGCCAGCACCTCGCCGTAGGGGTCGAGGATCATGGCGAGGCCAGGCTTGATGGTGTCGTGGTCCACGCCGATGGGGTTGGTGAACACGTAGTAGACGCCGTTTTCGTAGGCTCGCGCGGGGAGCCAGCGGAGGAGCCACTCGCGGCCCTTGGGGCCCTGGAACTCCTTCCGCAGGGCCACGGGGTCGCGGTCGCGGTTCTCCCACAGCGTGGGGTCCACCGTGCCGCGGCCGGGCATGGGGCTGTCGAGGCAGCCGGTGACGTGGGGCGCGAAGATCACCTCGGCGCCCATGAGGG
>JADHXT010000093.1 GCA_016782825.1 Candidatus Brocadiia bacterium
GCGATGCGCACGTTGGGTGCGGCGTCCTTCGTGGCCTTCGCGATGGCATCGGCGGCGGGGGCCGCCTTGCTGCCGAGCGCCACCAGCCCCACGGCGCCCCACCAGCGGACGGCCGGGTCGGCGGCCTGGAGCAGCTCGACGAGCTTCGGGAGGTTCGCGATATCCCGAGCGTTGGCCAGGTCGGCGGCGGCGAGGAGGTCGGCGACGGGGTTGGCCTTGGGGTCGCGGCCCACGTCCCAGGGCGTGCGGCCCTCGGCGCGCCGATGGAACTCGTATTCGGGCAGCAGGCCGAGGTCGCCTGTGCGCTGCATCCAGGCGGTGCAGGCGGCGCGCATGCGCAGGAGCACGTCGGCGTGCTTCGGGTCGGCGGCGAGGTTCCTCACCTGGTGCGGGTCGGCGGTGTTGTCGTAAAGTTCCTCGGCGGGCTTGGGCTGGAAGTAGCGCTCCTGCACGGCATCGAGCTTGCCTTCCTCGTGGAGCCGCCGCCACACCTGCATGGTGGGCATCTCCTCCGTGTAGCTCACGAACTGCGACCACGGGAGGTGGGGCAGGAAGTTGCGGTGGTATTGGTAGCGCTGGTCGCGGACGACGCGCACGATGTCGTAGCGTTCGGCCATGCGGTCGCGGATGGCATGGACGTATTGCCGCGGCTTGCCGGCGTGGCCGCCGAGGAAGGCGGCGCCCTGCATGTGCTCCGGCGGCCGGATGCCCGCGAGGCTGAGCACCGTCGGCGCGAAGTCCACGAAGCTCACCAGCCGGTCGGTGGCCGTGCCGGGCTTGCCGGCCGCAGCCTCGGCGTGCTTGGCGGGGCAGCGGACGATGAAGGGCACGCGGAGGCCGCCGTCCCACACCCACTTTTTCACGCCGGGCATGCCGGCGCCGTGGTCGGAGAAGAAGAAGACGATGGTGTCGTCGGCGAGGCCGGCGTCGGCCAGTTCCTTCAGGCGGTCGGCCACCCAGTAGTCGAGGGCGGTGATGTTGTCGTGGTAGCGTGCCCAGTCGCGGCGCACCTCGGGCGTGTCTGGGTGGAAGGGCGGCACGGGGGCTTTGGCGGGGTCGTGGCGCTGGCCGGGGGTCAGGCGGCGTGTGTTGGCCTGGTAGCGCTTCTCGGGCGCGCGGATTTGGCTCTCGTGGCAGGCGGTGAAGTTGAAGACGGCGAAGAAGGGCTGGCCGGGCTTGCGCTGGCGCCAGTGGGCCTTGCGGCTGCACGCGTTCCAGGCGGCGGGCGGCACGGGGAAGTTGTAGTCGGTCTTCGAGTTGTTCGTGCAGTAGTAGCCGGCCTTCCGCAGATACTCGGGGAAGCACTTGATGCAGGCGGGCAGGCGGGTGGCCGAGCGCATGTCGTGGCTGCCGAGGCTCGAGGGGTAGACGCCGGTGACGAGGCACGAGCGGTTGGGCGCGCACACGCCGGTGATGCCGTAGGCGTGTGTGTAGCGCACACCCTCCTTAGCCAGGGCGTCGAGGCAGGGGGTGCGGGCGTAGTCCACGCCGTAACAGCCGAGGTCGGGGCTGATGTCCTCGCAGGTGAGCCACAGGATGTTGAGGCGCGGGGCCTCGGGCTCGGCGGCGCGGACGGCCGCGCAGGCGGCGGACGCCACACTCAGGCCGCCGAGCTTCAGAAAGTGGCGCCGGGAGGTCGTGGCCGAGATCATCGCGGTCTCCTGACTGAAGGCGGCAAGCCGTCGCAACGGGGGCCGACGTGCCCTGCTATTCTGCGCGCACCGCGCCCTGGATGCAAGCGGGCATTGACACTCTCCCGCACCCTCCTTATCCTATTGGGATACGCAACCCAGTCCAGGAGCCTCGCATCAGCAACGACCGCCCCCAACCCGACAGCGGCACATCCACGCCATCGCCCTCCCGAGGCCGACTGCGGCGCGCCCTGCCGGTGCTCGTGCCGTGCGTGGCCAGTGCGCTGCTGCTGCGCCTGGCGTTCCCCGTGCCGGGCTGGTTTCCGCTGGCGTGGGTGGCGCTGGTGCCGTGGCTCGTGGTGGTAAGCGCCGGCAGCCGGCGGGCCACCGTGTGGGGCAGCGTGGCCACGGGGCTGGTGGCGGCGGGACTCGGCCTGTCGTGGCAATACATCGTCACCCTCCCCGGCGCTACGTTGCTCACGCTCTACGTAGGTTTCTACTTCCCGCTGTTCGCCTGCGTGGTGCGGGTGGCGCGGGGCAAGCTGCGGCTGCCCTTGTGGCTGGCGGCACCCGTGGTGTGGACGGGGCTCGAGTATCTGCGGAGCTGGCTGTTCACCGGCTTCCCGTGGCTGTTCCTCGGCCACACGCAGCGCCCCTTCCTGCTGCTGATCCAGGTGTGCGACCTCTTCGGTGCCTACGCCCTGAGCTTCGTGGTCATGGCCTCCAACGCCGCCCTGGCCGAGGCCGTGGTGGCGTGGCGCGCCAGGCAGTGGCCCGTGCGGCGGCTCGCCGTCGGGGCCAGCGTTGCCCTCGCCCTGGTGGCCGCGACGCTCGTCTACGGCCACGTCCGCCTGAAGCAGCTCGACTGCGCCGAAGGCCCCCGCGTAGGCATCGTGCAGGGCAACATCCCGCAGGAAGTGAAGAACACCCTCACCATCGAGACCATCTGCGACATCTTCATGCAGCACTGGCGCACCACCCTGGACATGAAGGCCGCCACCGGCGACGAGCCGCTCGACCTCATCGTGTGGCCCGAGTCCATGGTGCAGTGGCCCCTCAACTGGATCGAGCAGCCCGAGGATGTGGACTTCGCCACGCCTCTCCGCGCTGCCGCCGAGAAACACGGCGTGGCGCTGCCCGACGGCGTGCGGCTCGACCTCCGGCCCCTGCTGTGGGCGCTCGCCCGGCAGATGAAGTGTCCCCTCCTCGTGGGCGCGCACACCATCGTGGGCCGCGACCGCACGCTCCTCGCGCCACACGACGGCATCGTGGATCGCATCACCGACCATGAGATCACCTTCGACGGCCGCGCCTACCCCCTGCCCGTCGACGAGGACGCACACACAGGCCGCCGGCCCCACCGCGAGGTGTTCGTGGCCGAGGGCCAGCGCGTGGACGATGGTGCGACGCTGATCAAGTACAGCAGCGTGGTGTTCAACAGCGCCTACCTCTTCCGCCCCAGCGGCCCCACGGAGCCCATCGAGCGCTACGACAAGCTCCACCTCGTGCCCTTCGGCGAGTACGTGCCGCTCAAGGACCTCCTGTGGTTCGTCCTCCCCGCCGTGCCCTACAGCAAGGGCTTCAGCCACGGCGTGCACGACAACCTGCTGACCGTGGGCCAGTGGCCCTTCGGCGTGCTCATCTGCTTCGAGGACGCCTTCCCCCGCGTGGTGCGGCGCTTCGTGGTGCGCGACGACGGGCAGGCCGCGGCGTTCCTGATCAACATCTCGAACGACGGCTGGTTCAAGGACAGCCACGAGCTGGACCAGCACATGGCCATCTGCGGGCTGCGCGCCGTGGAGTTTCGCACCGGCATCGTGCGGTGCACCAACACCGGCATCTCGGGCATCCTGGCGCCCGACGGCCGCGTGCAATCGCTCGTGCGCGACGCGCGCGGCGGCGTGAAGGCCGTGCGCGGCTTCACCGTGGGCCGCGTGCGCCTGCGCGGCGACACCACCTTCTACGCGCGCCACGGCGACCTGCTGGCCGCCGCCTGCTTCGCCGTGGCCGCCGTGGCTTTTTTCGTCGGGGCCGTGACGCCGGTGGCCCGACGCCTTCGTCGAAAGGACACACCGTGACCCGTGGCCGGGTTCGCCATCATCTGTTGCTCTGCATCGTGCTGTGCCAGCTCGCGCCCGAGGCGGCCCGCGCCGCCCCCGTGCCGCAGAGCGTCGAAGAGCTGTGGGCATCGTTCGACCCGCGCCGCGACCCGCTCGAAGCCGAGGTGGCCGACCACTGGACCGAAGGCAATGGCGAGTATCGCGTCGTGGTCTACACCATCGGCACGTTCAAGGGCGTGAAGGCGCGCATGGCCGCCTACTACGGCGCGCCCAAGGGACGAAGTCGCGTGCCCGGCCTGCTGCACATGCACGGCGGGGGACAGCGTGCGTTCCTCGACGTGGTGCGCTACTACGTGGGCCGCGGCTACGCCTGCCTGTCGGTGAACTGGGGCGGGCGCCCTCTCGACGACGCCCATCCCGACTGGCCCAACACCCAGTGGGGAGCCGTGGACCCCACCCAGAACAACGTGCCGGGCTACGCCAGCCTCGCCCCATCGCCCAAGAGCCTCGAGCGCGTGCCGTCGCCGCGGAACAACAACTGGTACCTCCTCACCCTCGGCTGCCGCCGCGGCCTCACCTTCCTCGAGCGTCAGCCCGAAGTGGACGGCAGCCACCTGGGCATCTTCGGCCACTCCATGGGCGGCAACCTCACCGTCTACGTGGCCGCCACCGACCGCCGCGTGAAAGCGGCCGTGCCGTCCGTGGGCGGCGCCGGCTTCCGCACCCACGACGTGCCCGGCATCCCCGGCACCGCGCGCCGCATCGACCGCAACGACGCCGCCACCGCACTCCACCGCCGCACCATCGCCGCCGAAGCCTACGCCCCCCACATCCAGTGTCCCATCCTCTTCCTCGGCGCCACCAACGACTTCAACTCCCGGATGGAGAGCGTGTACCGCTGCTTCGCGCACATCCCGCACGACCGCGTGCGGTTCACCTTCTCGCCCCACCTCAACCACCGCTTCCTGCCGCCGCAGGAGGTCTGCCGCCCCCTGTGGCTCGATGCCTGCCTTAAGGGCACAGACACCCTGCCGGCCACCCCCGCCGCCGAGCTGCTCCTCGCCCAGCCCGACGGCGTGCCCCGCTTCCGCGTGCGCCCCGACCCGTCGCGCCCCATCGCGGGCGTGGACATCTACTACGCCGTGGACGCCGACGCCCTCGCACGCTTCTGCCGCAGCGCGGTGGTCGCAAAGGACGGCGCCGCCTGGACGGCCCCCTGCCCCGTGCTCAGCCTCCGTCAGCCCCTCGTGGCCTTCGCCAACGTCCACTACGAGCTCACCCCGCCCGAGGTGCTGTCCCGGCACCGCACCGTCACCACCTTCTGCCTCAGCTCCCTGCTCCGCACGGCCACGCCCGAGCAGTTGCGCGCCGCCGGCGTGCGCGCCACCGACCGGCCGTCGCTCCTCATCGACGACTTCCAGCACGGCTGGCGCGACTGGTACCGCCTCTCGCCCGACAACCCCCACCACTGGCAGTTCTGGACCCGCAAGATCACCGACCCCAAGTGGCGCGGCCCGGCCGGCGCCCGCCTGGCCGTCGAGGTCGGCTGCACCCGGGCCAACATGCTGCTCGTCCTGGCCTGGGAAAACGAGTGGCGCGGCTACCGCGGACGCCGCAAGCTCTACGTGGCCCAGGTGCGCCTGTCCGCTGCCCAGGCGTGGCAGGACGTGGTGCTCCAGGCCGCCGACTTCCGCTCCACCGACGACGACACCCCCCTCGCCCGATGGGACCAGCTCGACCAGCTCGGCTTCCGCGCCTACGCCGACATCCAGCGCGGCGGCAAGACCCTCCGCCTCGGCGGCCTCTGGGCCGGCTCGCCGCCCAAGCTCCGCCACCTGCGTTGGGTCAAGAAGTGAAAGGGAAAGTGAAAGGGGAAGCGAGGCAGACCTTGCAGACGAACTGCTGCGCGCCGTCACTTGAAATCCCTTTCGCCTCGTCATGCACTTTTTGAAGCCGACAGACACGACTGGACGGGGTGTGCCCATGCGATTCTGGTGCCAAGCGGCCGCCGCAACGGCGGCGTGGGTCTTCGCCTGCGCCATCGCCGCCGAAGTGGCCATCGACCCCGCCATCGTGGAGGGGAAGCAGTGGGCGGAAGGCGCCAGGCGCTACTGCAATGAGCTCCGCGCCCTGGCCACGGCCTCCGATGAACCCGACGTGAAGGCCCTCGCTCGCGTCTACTGCCAGCACGCCATCTGCGATCTCTTCGACAAGGCACGGCGCGTCACGCAGCCCAGCGAAGACGACCCCCGCGACGTCCACGCCTGGTTCCTCGCCCATCCCACGCTCGCCGGCACGCTCGCCCTCGCGCTGGAGCCGCAGGACAATCCCGACGGCGTGCTCGAAGTGCTGCGCGCGCTCATGCCCACCCGCAAAGATGCCACCCTCCGCGCGCCCGACTTCTACGTGGCCTTCGCCGTGGTGTGGGACACCGACTGCCAGCCCACCCGCGCCACGGCACAGCCCTACGTGCCGGGCGGAAGACTGGCCACCACGCGCCCCGCCGCGCCGCGCTGGGGCATCCGCCTGACGGACACCCGCCCAGGCGAGCCACGCGTGCGCGACGCCTTCGCCCACTACGTGCGCTTCGCCAACCGCATGCGGGTGGACCTCACCGCCCTGCCCTGGCAGCTTGCCCGTTTCGTCGTGGACTCCAAGCTCCCGCCGTCCGAACGGCAGTGGGCGCTCCACCACTACGACCGACGCAAGAACTACGGCGCGCTCTACGGCGACGTCCGCTACGACATCGAGCACAGCCGATGGAAGCCCGGCTCCCGCTACACCCTCGAGAACATCCGCCGCTACGGCGGCGTGTGCGGCGACCAAGCCTACTTCGCGTCCCAGACCGCCAAGGCCTGCGGATGCCCCAGCATCCCCATCGCCGGCCCCACCGCCAGCGGCATCGGCCACGCGTGGGTGATGATCCTCTGGGGCACCGACACCGGCCGCTTCCGCTGGAGCGTGCACGGCGGCGAAGACGACACCCGTGCCAGCTACACCGACCCCCAGACCGGCCAGCGCCACAGCCTGCGCGACGCCCACCTGCTGGCCCGCACCATGAGCCTGTCCGCCATCCATCGCACCAGCGCCGCCGTCTACTTTCGCACCGCATCCCTGCTGCGCGAAGACCTCGAGCCCGCCCAAACCCTCGGCCTGCTCAAGCTCGCCGCCAAGGCCAACCCTTACGACACCCGCTCCTGGCTCCTCCTCTCCGAAATGATGGCCCGACAGGAGACCGGCACCGCCGAAAAGGCCGCCGCGCTCTACCGATTCCTGCTCGACAAGTTTCGCAAAGACCCCGAGTTCACCAGCAACATCCTGCTCAGCCTCATGCCCCTCATCCCCGACGACGACGTGGCGCGCCGCTGCCGCGTCTACGAAGTCACCTGCAAGATCTACCGCAAGCAGCCCGACATCGTGGCCGAGCTCGGCATCCAGCTCGCCCAGAGCCTCGCCGCACGCGGCCACGACCGCCAGGCCGCGGCCATCTACCGCGACCTCATCAAGGACCACCGCGCCAACGCCCACCTCATCCTCCCCGCACTCGACGGCGCCGAGGCCATCTACCGCAAGCACCGCGCCATCGGCCAGGTGGTGGAGATGTATGAGCAAGTGTACCTCATGTACAGCAAGAAGAAGGACGAGGCACTCTTCTACAGCCGCGCCGGCTTCAGCGGCTTCTACTACACCTTCGCCCAAAAGCTCCTCGCCCTCTACCGCGAGACCGGCAACGCACGCAAGGCCGACGAAATGCAGCGGCGCATGGCCCGCATCGACCGCGAGCGCCTCAAGGCCATGCAGCGCGGCGTCCGCCGCGGCCAACGGTAGCCGAAGCGGCCGTGGAAGTGAAGGGGAAAGTGGGAGGGAGCGAAACCCAGCCAAAGCCCTGGTCCTTTCCCCTTTCACTTTCCCTCTCCCTTTCACTGCCTCCCATTTGCGTTTCTGCCCCTTCATGCGTAAAATATGGGTTTCCTACGCGGAGAACCAACAGTTGCGGAAACGGACGCGGGCCAGGGAACTGGCCCTCCTGGCTCTTTACCAGCTCGACCTGCGCGGCGACGAGGTGCTCGACGACATCGCTCGCCTGATCAGCGAGGGTACGGACGATCCCGGCGTCCGGCTCTTCGCCCGCGAGCTCGTGGACGGCTGCCGCGCGCAGCGCGCCACCCTCGATGCCACCATCGCCGCCGCCGCCGACAACTGGGCCATCGGCCGCATGTCCTCCATCGACCGCAACGTGCTCCGCATGGCCGCCTTCGAGCTGTTGTGCTGCGACGATATCCCGCCCAAGGTGTCCATCAACGAAGCCGTGCACCTCGCCAAGACCTACGCCTCCACCCAAAGCGGGGCCTTCGTCAACGGCGTGCTCGACCGCATCCTCCGCGAGTGCGCCGCCACACCCGACGCACCCGACGCCTCGGACGGCTGAGCCGCGCGACCCTCGACCCTCGGCAATCGGAAATCCGACCTCATGAAGATCTCGGTAGACTGGCTTCGCGACTACGTGGACTTCGCCCTCTCGCCCGAGCAGCTCGCCGACATGCTCGCCCAGCGCGGCATGGAGATCGAAGAGATCATCCCCGTGGGCGACGACTGCTGCATCGACATCGAGATCACCGCCAACCGCCCCGACCTGCTCTCCCACATCGGCATCGCCCGCGAGGTGGCCGCTCACCTCGGCGCCCCCCTCCGCATCCCCGACGTGGCCATCCACGAATCCGACCGCGACGTGAACGGCCTCGTCCGCGTGGAGGTCCGCGACCCCGAGCTCTGCCCCCGCTACACCGCCCGCGTGCTGGCCGACGTGCGCGTCGGCCCTGCTCCCGAGCCGATGCGACGCCGCCTCGAGTGCATCGGCCTCCGCCCCGTGAACAACGTGGTGGACATCACCAACTACGTGCTCATGGAATGCGGCCAGCCCGAGCACGCCTTCGACTACGCGTGTCTCGACGGCGGCGTCATCGTCGTCCGGCCCGCCATCGAGGGCGAGATTCTCGGCCTCATCGACGGCACCAACGTGAAGCTCGCGCCCGGCCACCTCGTCATCGCCGACAGCAACTACCCCGTGGCCCTCGCCGGCATCATGGGCGGACTCGAGAGCGAAATCTCAGACCGCACCACCACCGTGCTCCTCGAGAGCGCCAAGTTCCATCCCGTGAACATCCGCCGCACCACCCGCAGCACCGGCCAATCGAGCGACTCGTCCTACCGCTTCGAGCGCTCCGTAGCCACCCCGACCGTCGAGTGGGCCTCGCGCCGCGCCGCCAGCCTCATCCAGCAGCACGCCGGAGCCACCCTCGCCCGCGGCGTCGTGGACGTGGACTACACCCAGGAGCCCGCGCGCAAGGTGCGGCTGCGCATCCCCCGCATCGCCCGCGTGCTCGGCATGGCCATCCCCGCCCCCGAGGCCACCGCCCTGCTCGGGGGCATCGGCTTCGACGTGGAGCCCGACGGCTGCGACGCCCTCGCCGTCACCGTGCCCTCCTTCCGTCCCGACGTGAACGTGGAGATCGACCTCATCGAAGAGGTAGCCCGCTGCCGCGGCTACGACAGCGTGCCCGCCGAGGCCAACCTGCCCATTGTGCCCACCACCGTCAGCAAGGAACGCACGGTGCGCGCCCTCGCCCGCGAGACCCTCGTCCGCCTGGGCTACACCGAGGCCGTCACCAGCACCTTCCTGCGCGAAGACGTGGCCCGCGCCTTCTCGCCCTGGACCGCCGAAAGCCCCGTGACGCTCAGCAACCCCCTCCGCGCCGACGAGGCCGCCCTGCGTCCCAGCCTGCTGCCCTCCCTGCTCCAGGTGAAACGCGTGAACCAGGACCACGGCACCCGCAGCGTCCGCGTCTTCGAGGTGAACCGCGCCTACCTCGCCCGAGCCGGCCAGAAGCAGCCCGACGAGCAGACCTGCCTGGCCATCGTGGCCGACGAGGGCTTCCGCCACATCAAGGGCACCGTGGAAGCGCTCCTCGCCGAGCTTGGCCTCGACGGCCAGGTGGCCATCGAAGCCGCCGAGCAGCCCTTCCTCGCCCCCGGCGCCACCGCCGCCTGGCGCCTCGGCGGCCAAGTGGTGGGCCTCATGGGCGAGCTGGCCGACGACGCCGTGCAGCGCTACGACCTCCAGCACGCCCCGTGGGTGTGCGAGCTCGACCTCGACGCCCTGTGCGACGCTGCCGTCCTCGACCGCACCTTCACCGACCTGCCCCGCTTCCCCACCGTCGAGCGCGACCTCGCCATCGTCGTGGACGAAGGCGTGGCCTGGGACCAGATCCTCGCCGCCGTCCACGGCGCGGGCGCGGAATCCCTCGAGTCGGTGAGTTTCGGGGAAGTCTATCGCGGCAAGCAGGTGGACAGGGGCAAGAAGAGCATCATGTTCAGCCTCGTCCACCGCGCGCCCGACCGCACGCTGACCGGCGACGAAGTGCAGGCCGCCCAGGACAGCATCGTCGCCGCCCTCGCCAGCGCCCTAGGCGCCACGCTACGCACGTAGCTCACCTTGCCTGTTCTAGCCCGGCTCACGAGTAGCCGTGCGTGGCAAGCGTAGGCACATGGGGGGAGATGAACTACCGTGGTCCCCAACGACTCCTCTGGATCAGGCTCACCCTTGCCCACATTCCTGGGCACGGCTCGGCTTCGTACGTATGCGATGAGGAATCGCTCCGGCCGCCGGGACACACAGTCCCGAAAGGGACGGCGGAGTGTAGCCCACGGTGGAGCGAAGCGGAACCGTGGGATCCGGCGGCCCCCTCATCCACAGCCCCCGAATGGGGGCGACGGAACCAAACAGCACCGGCGCTCCGTCGCCCCCATT
>JADHXT010000094.1 GCA_016782825.1 Candidatus Brocadiia bacterium
AGCACGAACGCGGAGGCCACGGACCCGAGCACCAGGTACTTGAACGACGCTTCGAGCTCGTCGCGCTCCGTGCCAAAGGCCACGAGCGCATAGGACGCCACGGCAGCCACCTCGAGGAACACGTAGAGATTGAACAGGTCGCCCGCGAGCACCACGCCGTTCATCCCCGCGAGCATGACGAAGAAGAGGCTGAAGTACAGCCCCGGCGCCGTGAAGCGGCCGATGTAGCGGAACGAGAACAGCACCGCGGCGAGCGCGACGGTGTTTACGGTGATGAGCATCAGACGGCTGAAGCCATCGCACGCCAAGGCGATGCCCATGGCCCTGCCCCCTTGCCCCGTCCAGCCGCCCACCCACAGGCTCACCGAGCTGCCGTCGCCCAGCGGCAGGCGCAGCAGGTTGAAGGCCATGGCCGTGGTGAACACCGCGGCCAGGCCCGCGATGAGGTTGATGGCCCACTCCCCTGCCCTCGCCTTGTGGATGATGGGGAGCACGAAGGCCGCGGCCAGCGGCACGGCAACCAGGAGCGGGAGGGCCTGAGAGATGACCACAGGGCTACCCTCGCAGGGAACGGATACGGGACAGATCGAACGTGCCATACTTCTCGTGCAGCCGCAGAGCCATCGCCACCATGAGCGCTACGACGCCGAGGCCAATGACGATCGACGTGAGGATCAGTGCCTGCGGCGTGGGGTCGGCCGCCGTGGCGGCAAAGGCCGCCGCGTCCTGCCCCCTGGTCAGGATGGGGGCCACCACGCCCGCCTCGCTCGCGCGGTACGTCATCAGCAAGAGGAACAGGTTGACGGCGTGCTCCATGATCATGATGCCCACGATGATCTTCACCACGTTCTTCTTGCACGACACGGCGTACACGCCGACGGCGAGCACCAGGATCGCCAGGATATAGGGCATCGTGCCGGGCTGAATCATGTCGTCTTACTCCCGGGACGGAAGAGCGAGAGAGCCAGGAAGGCGCCAAACAGGCACGCCCCCACCTTGATGCCGATGGCCACGTTGCACGGGAGGATGATCCCGCCATCGGTGAGCAGGAAGTCCGGTTTGCCGCCAACCAGCACGTTGCTGAAAAACACGCCGCCGTAGTATCCCAACACCGTGCCGATGAACAGGAAGGCGAGCGCCCCCACGCAGTCGTACACCGTGGCCGTCTTCTCGCCCACGAGGCCCGTCACAAACTCACGGCCGAACGCCAGGCACAGGAGGATCAGCCCGCAGGCCAGGATCACGCCCCCGGGGAAGCCGCCGCCGGGCGACAGGTGGCCGTGGAACACGACGTGTGCGCCGAAGATGGCGATGAATCCCGCCACCAGCGCGGTCACTTCTTTCACGATGGGGGTCATGCCTTTCATGCGTTCTTCCTGCCCACTTTGCGGAGGAGCACGTAGGTGCCGATGACGGCGGCGAAGATCACCGTGGCCTCGCCGAGGGTGTCGTACGCCCGGAAGTCGAGCAACACGCCCATCACGGCGTTGGGAGAGCCGGTGCTGGCGAACGACTGCTCGAGATACTGCGCGCCCATCGTGCCGGCGCCCACCTTGGCGTCGGCGAGCAGCGGCTGCCCGAAGGGACGCAGTCCGACGAAGCCGACCGCGCACACCACGACCAGGAAGGCCGCGAAGGCGAGGCCCATGGCCGTCGCCGCGTCGGAGGGGTGTGCGTCGACCGTCTCATCCTGCCGCGTGACGACCACACGGATGAGGACGATCAGACACAGCACCTCCACCACCACCTGGGTGATCGAGATGTCGGGGGCGCCCACCAGCAGTGCGATGACGGACAACGCCGCCCCGACGGCGCTCACGGAGATGACCGTCGACAGCAGGTCCCGCGCCTCGATGGCAATGATCGAGCCGAGGAACATGAAGGCGATCAGGGCGTAGACGGCAACAGTGGGGTCGAACACCACAGGGTCCTCCAGCGGTCAGCCCAGGGCCAGAATCACGGCCAGGATCGCCCCCAGGCCCAGCGCGCACCAGCCCACGTAGAGCGGCAGGAGGCCGGTGTGGAGCCGCCGCAGCGCCTCCACCAGGCCGATGCCGTAGGAGCCGCCCACGTGGTACACGTCGAAGGCGCCGCTCTCGGCATTGTCGTAGAGGGACTCCAGGCCGCCCATCTCGCGCACGGTCATGTAGAAGCCGGTGGCGGGTGCGCGGTGGACCTCGCTCGGACGGTAGTTCACGTCGCCGCCCAGGTACACGTCGGTCTCGCGGATCTTCACCGAGCGGCCGATCCACACGATCACCGCGCCGGCCACCACGCCCAGCAGCAGAAGCACGGTGGCCGTGCCCATGGCCTCGGCGGTCCAGGACAGCATCACCTGTGCCTCCGCGTTCTCGATCACGCCAAGTTGCGCGAGCGCCGGCGCCAGCAGATGCTGGGCAGGCCAGGCGGCGGCGACGCCAAAGCATACACACACGGCCGCCAGGAGAATCATCGGCACGCACATGGACAGCGGCGCCTCCTCAATCCGCTGCTCCTCCAGCCGCGCAGGGCGGCGCCCCAGGAACACGCCGTAGATCACCTTGACGAACGACGCCAGCGTGAGCGCGCTGCCAAACACCGCGGCGGCGACCAGCAGCAGCGCCAAGGGCGACTTGAGCGTCAGCACGCCCTGGTAGATGAGCCACTTCGAGGCGAAGCCGTTGAACGGCGGCACCCCACTGATCGACAGGGCGGCAATGGCCATCGCCGCAAACGTCACGGGCATGGCGCGGGCCAGTCCTCCCAGCTTCTCGAGTTCCGTGGTGCCCGCCTGCCTCTCCACCGCGCCGGCGCCGAGGAACAGGCAGCACTTGTAGGTGGCGTGGTTGATCATATGGAAGAGGCCGCCGGCGATGGCCAGCGGGATGCCCGTGCCGATGCCGAGGACCATGTAGCCTACCTGGCTCACCGCGTGGAACGACAGCAACTTCCGCAGGTCGTGCTGGATCATCGCCATGCCCACGGCGCCAAGGATCGTGGCCGCACCGACGAGCATGAGGATCACGCGCAACGTGTTGGGCGTGCCTGGTGCGCCGAGGTCGAAGATCCCGAAGCAGATGACGGCAAGCAGATAGATGCCCAGCAGCTTGTCCAGCGCGGCCGGCAGCAGCGCCATCACGGGCGTAGGCGCCGCTTCGGCTGCCGCGGGCACCCACGTGTGCAGCGGCATGGCGCCCGCCTTTGCCAGGGCGCCGGCCACGAGCAGGAGAAACGCCGTCACCATCGCCCCGCCCACGGGCACCACGCGTGCCGAGGCGAGCTCCCCGAGTGAGAGCGTCTTCGTCTGGGTCCAGAGCAGCACGATGGCCAGCAGCATGGCACAGTCCGAGAACCCCAGGATGGCGAAGCTCTTGGCCGCCGCCTTCCGCGACACCTCGGCCGGGCCAAGCGTCACCAGGAGGTAGAGCATGAGCGTCACCACCTCCCAGGCGATGAGCAGCAGCAGCAGGTTGTCGGCCAGCAGGGCGCCCGCCGCGCCCGCGAGCGACCAGAGCACGAAGGCGTAGTAGCGGCCTTCGTTCAGCCTGCCCGCACACCAACTCGTCGAGTAGAGCACGCACAGCAGGCCGAAGGCCATGGCGGCCACAGTGAGCCAGGCGGTGAACCCATTGGCGGTGAATGCCAGGGTGAGCTGGAAGCCCCCCACATCGAGCCACGGGATGGCCGTGGAGCGGCGCGGCAACGCGTCCAGGGCCACCAGCACGGCGGCCCCGAGCGCCGTGGCACTGCCGACCAGCGCGGCGACGCGGCTCGCGGGTGCCATTCGCCGTCCCAGCACGTAGCACAGCAGGCCCCCGATGGCTGGCGCCAGAAGAATGACGTAGAGCGGCTCGACGTTCATGGCCACCTCAGCATTGCCTGCGGATTCTCTCGGTTTTCGCCCACGAGAGCTGGAGCAGTTCGTCGTGGGTGATCACGCTCTGCTGGCGGGTATCGTCGCGGATGAGCGACATGCGCTGCGTGCAGCTATAGCACGGGTCCATGGCAGCGACAATGAGCATGGCATCGGCCAACTCGGCGCCGATGACGTTGGCTTTGAACGACGGCACGTTCACAAAGGTGGGCGCCCGCACTTTGTAGCGGACGGGTCGGTTGGTGCCGTCGGAGCGGACGTAGTGGAACGTCTCGCCGCGGGGGGCCTCGGCGTGGCCGATGCCCTCACCTTCGGGCAGCTCGCGCACGTCGGCGCAGATGGGGCCGGGCTCGATCTGGTCGAGACACTGGCGGATGATCTTGATCGACTCGAAGTTCTCGAGCAGGCGCACGGCGGCCTTGGCAAACACGTCGCCCTCCGGCTGCACCACCACCTTCCAGTCCACCTTGTCGTAGGCGGCGTAGGGCTCGGTGTCGCGGATGTCCTGGTTCACACCGGAGCCGCGGGCGGTGGGGCCCGTGACGCCGTAGGCGACGGCATCGACGTTGCGGAGCACACCCACGCCCTTCGTGCGCGCGTGGATGACTGGATCGTCGATGACGGCGCCCAGGAGCATCTCGGCCTTGGGCTCGAGCTCGTCCAGGGTCTTGCGGATTGCGGGGAAGACCTCGTCGGGAATGTCGCGGCGCACGCCGCCCACGCGGTGGTTTTCGTAGTGGTTGCGGCTGCCGCTGACCTTTTCGAACAGGTCGAGGATCGGCTCGCGATACTTCCACGCCCACATGTACACGGTGTTGTAGCCGATGAAGTGGCCGGCCAGCCCCACCCACAGCAGGTGGCTGTGCAGCCGTTCGAGCTCGCAAATGAGGGTGCGGATGTACTGCGCCCGCGGCGGGACCTCGCATCCGCAGAGGTCCTCGAGGGCGTTGCAGAAGGCCATGGGATGCGAGGCCGAGCAGATGCCGCAGACACGGGCGAGGAGAAAGGGAATCTGGTCGTAGGACAGGCCTTCGCACATCTTTTCCATGCCGCGATGGTTGTGCGAGATGCGCACATCGGCGTCCACCACGTGCTCGCCTTCCACGTGGAGCTCGAAGCGCAGCGGCTCCTCGAGGATGGGATGGAACGGCCCGATGGGCACCACGGTGCGTTTCATGGCTTGGCGCTCCTCGACGTCTCGGGTGCGCTGGCCTCTTTGGGCTTCTCCACGCGGTCGGGGAAGTCGCGCCGCAGAGGGAAGACCCCTTCGGGCCACTCGTCGGCCAGAATCAGGCGCCGTGGGTCGGGGTGGTCGACGAACACCACGCCCAGCAGGTCATGGATCTCCCGCTCGATCCAGTCCGCCGCCGGCAGGAAGGGAGCCACGGAGTCGAGCCGCAGCTCGGGCTTGTTCGCCCACGTGCGGATCGTCACCACCACGCCGTCGCGGTCCATGCAGTAGTGGTAGAGCACCTCCACGCGATCCCGTGCGTCGCAGCCGGTGGCGGTGGCCAGGCGGCCCTGGAGTTTCTCGAACATGAGGCGGTTGGCGCGCACGCTGTGCTCGGGCGGCACGTCCACATAGATCCGCTGCGGCGAGCTCACGTGGATTCCACTGCACAACTCGCCCAGTGTATCCTGCACACACCCGAGCACGGACTCGTGGGACATGCCTTGGCTCCTATAGCGCGCCCAGGGCCTTGACGGCGCCCAGGATGATGGCCTCGGGCTTCGGCGGGCAGCCCGGCACGTAGGCGATGAAGGCATCGGGGTCCACTTCGCGCACCACCTTGTCGGGCGGGCCGGCCATGTGGTAGCCGTCCGCAAAGATGCACATGGAGCAGGCGCACGAGCCGATGCACAGCATGGCGCACGGCTTCGCCGTCTGGCGGTACACCTCCTGCAAGGCTCCGCGAGCCTGGAGCGTGACGCCGCCCGTGACCAGCAGGACGTCGGCGTGCCGCGGCGATGGGGCCAGCAGTATGCCGAAGCGCTCGACGTCGAACCTCGGTGTGAGGCAATCGAGGATCTCGATATCGCAGTTGTTGCAGGCGCCCGTGTTCACGTGGTAGACCCACGGCGACTTCTTGAGTGCCCAACGTTTGAGTGCTGCGAGCATGGCTCCGCCTGTCCTTGAATTGCCGAAGAGCTCAGAAGACGGCCGCGGCCAAGATCACCGCCACCACGGCGATGGGTGTGAGCCCGTACCAGAAGAAACGCATGGCCTGGTCGATCCGCAGGCGCGGGTTCGTGTTGCGGATGAGGACGAGCAGCACGACCACGAGCACGTACTTCAGTGCCCCGGTCGCCACGCCCGCCGCGCCGCCCGCAAATCCGCCCCAGAACACCGTCACCAGGAAGATCGGCATCAGGGCGAACATCATCGCCCGGGTCAGCAGCCAGAGCGCCAGCGGCGGGCCGGAGTACTCGACGTACACGCCCCCCTGGATCTCCGTCTCCGCCTCGGCCATGTCGAAGGGCACCAGCCCCAGCTTGGCCTGGGTGCACAGCACGCCGATGATGAACCCCACGGCCATGGTGATCTTGCCCGCCACACCCGCCCCGGCGCTCTGGATGAGCCCTCCAAGATTGAACGTGAAGCCGCTCGCCACCACGGACGTGAGCACGGCGAGCAGCATGGGCAGCTCGTAGGCGAGCATGAGCTTCATCTCGCGGCTGGCCCCAATCACCGCGTGCGGGTTCGCGGACGACGCTCCGCCGATGATGAGCGCTACCGACGGCACCATGAGAAGGTACCAGACGAGGATGAGATCCCCGGGCAGGGTGCGGGAGGGATCGATGTTGGCTGCCCAGAGCAGTGCCGCCGCCACGCAGGCGGCCGCGAAGCCGATGACGGGGGCCAGCAGGAATCCCGCGCGCCGCGCCTGCCGCGGCACCAGCGTTTCCTTGCCCAGAAGCTTGAGGATGTCGTAGAGTGGCTGAAGAAGTGGTGGACCTGTGCGCCACTGCACGCGCGCCGTCACCTTGCGGTCGATCCATTTCGACACCAGGCCCGCGACCGCAGTGCCCAGCACGGCAACGACAAACACGCCGACTATCCACGCCAGGTCCATCGCGTTGTCCACCCTATCTGCGGCGGAAGGGATTGCGCCCTGTGGCGCGGCCGCCGATCAGTTGGAGGTCTTTCTCCGGCATCTCTTGAGGCGCGACGAACTGGAGCGCACCCACGGGACAGGCCGCCACGCACCGTGGCCGTCCGCCCGCAGTGGTCAGGTCTTCGCACAGGTCGCACTTGGCGATGACGTGCCGCGTGAGGTCCTGCGGCAGCGCGCCGAACGGGCACGCCAGCGTGCATGAGCCGCACCCCCAGCAGAGCAGCATGCTTCGGCTCACCACGCCGTTCTCGTTGCGCTGCATCGCGCCCGACGGACAGGCGTCCACGCACGGCGGCTGCTCGCACTGCCGACACAGGAGCGGCAGCGTGGCCGCGGCGAGACGGGAATGCTGCACGATCGGCATCCGGTCGTGGGCGTGATAGCACGCCGCCGCGCACGTCTTGCAGCCCACGCAGCGATCCAGGTCGAGCAGGATGCGCTGCTTCACCGCGTCGACGCCAATGGCTTCAGTCGGCTGCGCCAAGGGTAACCTCCGTGGGGCCACAGCACAGGGCGGCCGTCTGCGGGCTCGCCTGCCAGCGGAAGAGAGAGCGTGTTTCAGGGCAATCGATCGGCACCGAGGCCAGGTGCGGCGGCAGGTCGTCGCGGACCTCAACACAAAGCCGTGCCAGACCATTCGGCGTCGTGACCGTTGCGGCGGCGCCTGCGTGGAGGCCTGTGGCCTTGCTGTCGGCAGGGCTGATCGCGATGCTCGGCTCAGGGCGTGCATCCCGCGCCCACCCACTGTGCGCGCTCAAGGCACCATCGCCGAAGCCGAGAACATCGCCGCTGGCGACCAGGATCATGCCGCTACCGTCCGGCTCAGGGACGAGCTGCCACGGCTGCCGTGCCGCCTGGGGCCCTGACGCGCGATTGGCGGCGTCGCACGGGATATGCTCCCGAAGGCTTTGCACCAACCCGTCGAGTGTCAGTGCACCCGCTACCGGCACTGCCGGGGGGGCGATCGGCAGGGTGTCGCCGGTGGGGAGGGTGACGTGTCCCTCCTCCTCGCAACAGAGGCCGACGGGCAGCGCCACATCCGCCCGTGGGAACGTGGCCCCCGCGAACGCGGACGCCACGGCGACGAACTCGCACGCGTCAACGATCCTACGACCCACGGCTGGCGTGGCCGCGAGCAGGTCCGTGCCCACAAGGACGAGGCCGCGCAGTTCGCCGCTCACGGCCAGCGTTTCCACAGCGGCCATCGAGACGCCCCCGCATTCCGCCGCGGTGCGGTACGCGCCGAGCGCGTTGCCGTAGGTGAGAAGTGGCAGGAGTGGCGCGCCCAGCTTCTGTGCAATGCACGCGGCGGCGAGAGCCGCGATGTGCCCGTTGGCCGTGGTACCGTCTGGTTGGCTGATCACGATGGCAGGAGAACGGGCGCTCACCAGGACCTCAGCCAGGGCTTCGGCGGCTGGGCACTCGACCTCGCTGCGGATGCCCGGCACGGCCGCGTCAAGGCTCCTGGCCAGACACAGAAGGAAAGCCGCTTCGCCGCCGGCGGGTACGGGTGCAGCCCTCGTGGCAAAGCCGGCCGTCCTGCCTGCGAACGGCGAGATGACGAGCAACTGGTTGCCTCGCGCTGCGTGCCTGGCGTCCAGGATGGCGCGCGCGATGGGCGGGTGGGTGGCGAAGGCGTCGCCGATGACGAGCACGACATCGTTCTCTTCGCAGGGCGCGGCCCCTGCGGACCAGCCGCCAGCGTCGAGCCCGGCGAGCATGGCCCTGTCGCCAGCAGGGAGGTAGACCGCCCCGATGGAGTGGGGGGCCTCGGCGGCGAGCGTCAGCACAGCGCGGATGGCTTCGTTCGGGTAGTTGCCATCCACCACGATGCCCGTGAGGCCATCGCCGGCGATGTGCTCGGCGACGGAGCGGACGGCCTCCCCTACAGGCATCGTCACCACCTTCCCGTGGATCCGGCGAGCCGCCAGATTCACTCGCGCGGGATGGGAGCAGAGATCGCCGGTCAGGAAGGCGCGAGCGCACAGGCCGAGGCCGTCCTGCGGCGCGGCCGTGCGCCAGGACGTCTCGCCCAGGTGGACCTCGATAGGACACCCGAGAGAGCAGAAGATGCAGCGGCTGTTCTTGACGACTGGACTCACACTTGGCCTCTCAGGAGAACACGCCTGGGAAGTCCTTGATCTTCGCAAAGCACATGTCGGGTCCGTCCTTGCACAGGTAGTACGGGCCCACGTTGCAGCGGCCGCAGAGCCCCATGCCGCAACTCATGCGACGGTTCATCGACAGGTAGATCTGCTCGGGCTGGTAGCCCACCTCGAGAGCCTTGAGGGTGACGAACTTGAGCATCACGGCCGGGCCGCACGAGATGCACAGGCTGTTGCTCACGTCGATGTCCATGTCGTCCATCAGCGTCGTGACCACGCCGACCTTGCCCGCCCAGCCGTTCCGCGCCACGTCCACCGTCGTGTCGATGTCCACTTTCTCCTGGCCACCCCACTCGCCATGGAAGCTGCGGTAGAGCAGTTCGTCCGGTTCGCGAGCGCCGTACTTGATCGCGACCCGCTTCACTCGGTCGAGCTGCCCCAGCAACGCGTAGATGAGCGAACGCAGCGGTGCCAGCCCCACCCCGCCGCCGACCACGAGCACCTCTTTGCCCTCGCACTGGTCCAGGGGGTAGCCCTTGCCAAAGGGGCCGCGCACGCCCAGGGTAGCCCCGGGCTTCAGTTCGTGCATCGCATCCGTCACTCGCCCCGTTCGGAGGACGGTGACCTCGAGGAATCCTTTCTCGTAGGGCGAGGACGATGGCGTGAACGGGGCCTCGCCGAGACCCGGCACGGTGATCTGCACGAACTGGCCGGCCTGGAACTCCACGGGCTGCTTGGGGCTCAGGACGAACGTCTTGATGGTCGGCGTCTCGTCCACCACCTCGTCCAGCACGGCAGGAATGGGAGCGTATGGGTTTTCCACGCCTCATGCCTCGAGTTGGTGGATGAACTGTCGAAGGTCGAGACCACCCATGTCGGCCTCGATACAACGGCCACAGCCGACACATCCCAACAGGCCGGCCGACTGCGGAAGCCACACGAACTTATGGAGCAGGCGGTTCAGGAAGCGGCTCCGAAGATCGGGGCGCGGCGTGGGCTTCATCCCCCCGGCACCCGCCATGCGGGAGTAGCTGGCGTACAGGCAACTGTCCAGCGACCGCACCCGCTCGATCTGGTCGTCCGCCACCAACTGGTCGTACAGGAGGAAGCAGTGGCACGTGGGGCACACCAGCGTGCACGCACCGCACTCACTGCACACCGCAGCCGTTCGGGCCAGCAGCTCCGCCTCGCTGGCGTCCCGAACCAGGTCGGACATGGACTGGCTCGTCTCG
>JADHXT010000095.1 GCA_016782825.1 Candidatus Brocadiia bacterium
AGTAGCGCCGCACCTTCTTGCTCTTGGGGCGCGGCAGGCGGCGGTAGGCGTGGCGGCGCTCGGCGGGCGGGGCGAGGTGGATGTAATACTGCCAGCCGCCGCTCCAGAGCTGGCCGAACACCAGCGCCTTGGCTGCGGCAACTGCGGCGTCGAGAAACTGCCGGTCGCCCGTGGCCTGGTAGGCGCGCGCGCAGGCCAGCCCCACGGCCGGCGTGCCCGGCGGCTGCACCCACACCTGGGTGGGCGTGGCCCGGTTCTCGCCCTCGCGCTGCGAGAGGTCGTCGGAGTAGCGCCACAGGTAGCCGCCGCGGGTGGACACGTGGGTGGTGAAGTAGGCTGTGGCCCGCTTCATCGTGGCCAGGGCCTGCTGCTCGAGCGACGGCTCGGCGGCCTGAGCGGCGATGGGAACAAGGAGCGCACAGAACCAGCCGATGCGGCGCATGCGGAGCCCTACTTCCTGAGCTTGAGGATGCGGCGGGCGTTGCCTTCGGCGATCTGGCGGCGCGCGCGCCGGGGGATGTCCACCGTGCGAATGAACTCGATGATGGGGCACTGCTGCCCCGGCATCAGGTAGTCGGTGGCGAAGCACAGGCGCCGGTGCCATCGCTCGAGGAAGGCGCGGCCGAAGGCGGGGTCGCGGGTGAGCGCGTTGTAGCCCGAGCCGGCCGACAGGTCGCCGTAGATATTCGGGAACTCCTCGAAGAGGACCTCCACGGCGCCGCCGGGCACCACGGGGCGGGTCGGGTAGCCGCCCTTGTCGGCCTCCTGCACGTCGGCGCTCACCTCGGCCCACCAGTGCATGGCGTGGGCGAAGAAGGTCGTGTCGGGGCATTCGGCCAGCACGCGGCGCAGGCCGGGCAGGCCCAGGGCGTCGGTGCCGCGCAGATGGTCGATGTGGAGGGTCACGGGCAGCTTCAGCTCGCCGCAGACGTGGTAGATTTCCATCCGCCGCGGGTCGTCCACGGGCAGGCCGCTGAGCATCTCGCCGAAGCCCTTGGCTCCCTGCTCCACATACTCCTCAATGATGGGGCGGAAGGGCGACTGCGGCGACGAGTTGTGGATGCGGGGGTCCACGTTGCAGAAGGGGATGAGGCGGTCGGGGTGGCGGCGGCACGACTTGAGGATATAGGGGGTGGGCACGTAGTAGTGGAGTTCCTCGGGATTCTCCACGGCCATGACGCAGGCCATCTCGATGCCGTGGCGGTCCATCCATCGCACCAGCTTGCCTGCGGTGAGCCACGGGCGGCCGTGCCAGACGCGCCCGATGTGGGTGTGGACGTCGATCATGGTGTGGACCTCGGGAGGCAGGTGGCGGGATCGCTCGCCGCCCAGCATAGCACGGGGGGATGAGGAGTCAAGCCACACAGAAGGCCCCAAGGCCCCGTTTGGTGATCTGTGTGGGCGGGATGTCCTCATCCCGCGAGATATTCTTCCGCTTGGGGCCCCTGTGAAATCCGCCCCGGTACCCGTTGTAAGTACAGCCGAAGTAGAGCCCCACTCCCGGAGGCGCCTCTTCCCGTGACGTAACACTTCAGCCAAATGAGGACCTGGGGGCGGGACGGCAGAAGAATCGGGTCATTCCGAGCGGAGGCCGTCTCCCGACGGCCGGAGCCGAGGAATCTTGCCGGGAGGACACTGGATGTCGCGTTCCCAGCCTCCGCGGCCCGCGGGCCAGATTCCTCGGCTCCGCTTCGCTCCGCTCGGAATGACGCCGGCACAGCACCGGCACGGACACAACGGTGTCCGTGGAGCATTCCCCCACCAGGCCCTCACTCCGCTGAAGTGTTACCCCGTGACATGTTTCTACATCTTTTTCCCTGCCGGGCCGCATGTTATTGGCGCCGGTCCACGTTGTAAGAAGTACAGGGGATAGAGCCACAGTTTTCGGAGGAGCCATCGCATGCACTGGATTCCCGACCCCGACCACCCGGTGACGAAGGTGTGCGTCAAGTGTGGCGTGGAGAAACACCTCATGGAGTTCCACCTGCGCCGCGACACCGGCCGCCGCCGCAACGACTGCAAGGCTTGCCGCAACGCCGCCTCGCGCCGCTACGTCGCCGAGCACGCCGACGAATTGCGGGAGAAGAACCGCCGGTACCACGCCGAACACCGCGAGGAGATCCGTGCCGTCAACCGCCGCTGGCGCGAGGCCAACGCCGAGAAACTCCGCGCCAAGCACCGAGCCGACTACGCCGCCGACCCCCAGGGCCACTACAAGCGCGTCCGCGAATGGGTCAAAAACAACCGCGCCTGGGAGCGCGCCCGCCAACGCCTCTACTACCACAACAACAAACACAAGGCCAAGGTGCGCCACGCCACCCGCCTGCTCCGCGAGATCGGAGCCCTGAGCCGAGCCGACCACTGCGCCGACTGCGCCGGCAAGGCCACCGAACACCACCACGTGGACTACGACAGCCCCTTCGAGGTCATCTCCCTCTGCCGCAAGTGCCACATGAGCCGCCACTTCGCCCGCTGGCGCAAGACCGGCGGCGGCCCGGTCAAGTACCCCGAGGAGTACGACAGTGACGCGTGATCGGAGGCTCCCTCCCCCACCGGGGGAGGGTTGGGGTGGGGGCGCCACAGGCGGGCAGAAACGCCTGACCCCTGACGCGTGATCGGGCAAGGCCCCACCTTCTCGTCCCCGTGCTCCGCGTGGGGACGGGCTGTCTTCGAGGCACCGCCTCGTTCCTCTCTTGCTGATCCCTGACTGGAACCTGCGGGACACCCGACTGGACGACCGACGGTGGCCAGTGGTGATGCCGGGCTTCATCGCGGACACGACGGAAGACACGACCCTTGACTCCCGCGCCCCCACGGCGTACCTCTTCTTCAGAGCGCCGGGGCAACGCTGGACGGAGCGCCACGGATCGTGTCCCCTGCCCAACGGCGACGCCACACGCCAAGGAGGGATGATTGAGTATGGTGTCGCCCGAATTCCCTCGTCTCTGGCTCAGTTCGGGCTCACCCCGGCCCCAAGACACCCAGTGCCAATAGCAGGACGACGGTGCCTGTCAACAGCAGCACTGCTGCCACCGCGAGGATGACCCACGTGTGCCTAGGTGGTGATCCAATCGGCTCTGGCCGCGCCAGCCGCTTTGCGACCCCTGGGCCACAGACGCCCGCCAGCACCAGCCCCAGGAACATCGGCAGCACGCCGATGGCCATGCCCAACGCATAGTGGCTGGCCTCGTCCTGCACGGCCTCGGTCTCTTCCTCGCGCCCTTCGGCGTCTGCCTTCTCCTCTTCGGTGTAGAATGCGTACTCGCGAACCTTGAAGGGAGGATAGAGGGAGGCCAACTGCATCCCCTTCTCCGCCTTGAACAACTGTGAGCGACAGGACTCCAGCACCTTCTCTGCCCTGTCTCGCTCTCTCTCCAGGCGCCGCTTCTCCATCAGAAGGCCCGGGCAGCTGCTGTGCAGATCGCTCAGCTCGGCCACTCTCTTAGCTTGAAGGAGGAGCTTGACGTTCAATGTGTGGCGCTTTGCTTCGGCTTGGCGGATGGTCTCCCTAAGCTGTTCGATCCGGGGATTGACCTTCTCCACCACCACCACCTCATCCGGCTCGGCCCCTTCAAGCTTCTGGAGGGCGGTAACGGCCTCCCCGAGCCCGGCGGCGGCCGCTTGCCACTCGCGGTGACTGGGTCCGCGCTGCTCGTTCACGTCAGTGAACTTGACCAACTGCGTCATCACACGCCGGCGGGCCTGGACGAGCACCCGCGAGGGCTTCGCCAGAACGGTCTCACTGAGGGCCTCTGGCTCGTCCACAAGTTCCATTCTATACTCCGTCAGTTCTACCTCCACCTGGCGCTTCTGCACGTGGATCTGCCGCTCGGCCGCCTTGGCTTCCTTGTAGTCCCGGGCCACCGTGGCCGGTTCGTCGGGCAACTCGGGGTGTTCCCTGAGAAACTCCAGCAGCGCCCGTTCGGTTGTTGACAAGCGCCCTCTTGCCGTCTCATGTTGTCTTGCGAAGTAGTCGAGCGCCTCGCGCGCCTCCTTGGCCTGCTGGGTCCGGGCCTCTGCCACGAACCGCTTGACCAGCTCGTTCACGATCGCGACGTTCCTCTGGGGATCAGGACCGTGGTGGCTCACGGCCACATGGCGAGAGCCTAGAAGGGCCACGCTCGTGTGCTTCTTCACGTCGCGGACGAGGCGCTCTATGCGCTCCTCGTCCCCAGGGTCCACGGGGCCTGCGTCGAAGGTCACCTTGCCGCTCAAGAGAACGTCGCGCACATTCTGGTAGCCCAAGAGCTGGACGCAGATCGAACGGACGTTGGCAGCGTCGGGGAACGGATTGTCCCGCTCCAGGAAACCGGCAGAAAGCCATGGCGACACCATCTCAATGACTGCCCCCGACTCGCTCTGCCACTCGCAGAACGCGAGGGTGAGAGGGGGCGAGTACACCACGGCCAAGCACGCGCCGATGCCCAGCAGCACGGGCATCAGGTAGAGCCACTTGCGGCGCCAGAAGAGATGCTGGCGCACCAGTGCCACGCGGCGGCGGCGCTCCTGTGCCATCTCGCGCTCGGAAAGCTCAGGCTCTGTGCTGTCAGCTTGTTCGGGATCGCGATCGTCCGCTTCCATGCCAGCCCTCCAGGTCATCCGGTTGCGGCGGGTACACAGGCAGAGTCTAGACCTTCCCATCGCGCAATGCAAGGGAAAGGTCGCCTCGCACGTCTTTGGCGTGAAAGGGGAGAAGGGGCCAGAAACCTTCTTCGCCCTCTTCCCGTTGCGGTGGCGGGTATGATCTAGAAGGAGAGAAGGTCCCTGACCCCTTCTCCTCACTTGCCCCCTCTCCCGCCGGGGGAGGGTTGGGGTGGGGGGCGGCATGGCGGAACAGCGGCCGCGAATCCTGCCTCGCACCCCTCCCCCCAGCCCCCGCCCAGCCCCCTCCCGGTGGGAGGGGGAGCCACGGCCACGTTTGGTGATCTGTGTGGGCGGGGTGTCCGCACCCCGCGTCTTCGTGGCCCGTGCGGCGGCAGAGGTGCTGGCGGGCGAGCCGCGCTTGCCCTTTCGGGCGGTTTTGGGTATTCTATTATTTCTACCTTTGCCGGCATATGCCGGGGTACACATGTGGTTTGCTGTCCAGAGGAGACGTTGCGTGCGCATGAAGAAGATTGGTGTGATCACGGGCGGGGGCGATTGCGGCGGGCTGAACGCGGTGATCAAGGGTGCCGCGCTGACGGCCAACCAGAAGGGCGTGAGGGCCTACGTCATCCCGAACGGCTACGCCGGGGTGTACAACCTGGTGGACATGGACCGCCTGGTGGAGCTGACGCCGTCGCGGGTGGACGAGGTGAACGCCGCGCTGGCCGGTTCCGAGGCGGGCCACTCGCGAGTGAAGGTGTCCAAGATCAAGGACGACGCCAAGTATGACCGCATCAAGCAGGGCTTGGCGAAGTTCGACCTCGACGGCCTGGTGATCAGCGGTGGCGACGACACGAGCGGCGTGATGGTGGACCTGGCCGACCACGGCATCGCCTGCGTGCACGCGCCGAAGACGATGGACATGGACCTGATGCCCTACAGTGTGGGCGGCGATTCCACGGTGGAGCGCATCCGCGAGCTGTGCCGCGACCTGATGACGACGGGCCGCAGCCACAACCGCATCCTGGTGGTCGAGGTGTTTGGCCGCTACGCGGGCCACACGGCCTTCCGGGGTGGCGTGGCCGCCGGCGCCGACGCCTGCCTGATCCCCGAGATCGCGGTGGACTTCGGTATCCTGTGGAAGCACATCAAGAGCCGCTACTTCCGTCGCATCGTGGAGAGCGACATCAATGCCGGCACCTACATGATCGTCGTGGCCGAGGGGCTGAAAGACGCCTCGGGGCGCGATCTGATCGATGAGAGCATCCCGCTGGATCCCGAAGGGCACCCCAAGCTGGCCGGCGCCGGCAAGTACGTGCGCCAGGAGCTCGAGAAGAAGATGAAGGGCGACCCCGAGGTGGCGGCCTTCATGAAGGCGCAGCACATGTACGTGCCGGGCGTGTACGAGGCCCCCGAGATTCGCCACCTGGTGCCCGAGCACCTGGTGCGGTGTGGCTTCACGAGCGCCTACGACGTGAAGTTCGGCCTCGAGGTGGGCTCGGGCGCCGTGCTGTGCCTGCTCCAGGGCATCACCGGCGTTACCGTGACGGGCATCCGCTGCGGCAACGTGCAGTACATGAACACCGCCGAGGCGCGGAAGCAGCGCTTCGTGGACATGCGCGAGGTGGGGCTGTACGAGCAGCTCGGCTTCTGCTTCGGCCGCGAGCCGGCGGCGTACGCGCCCACGTTTGAGGAAGTGAGCGGGGCGATCCCGCGGATCTACGAGTAGGCGGAGCCTGCTGCAACGCCCCGGGAGCCCTGCGGCACGGTCGCGCTCGGGGCGTTACTCTAGTCGTGGCTTTACGGAGCGGCGCGTGAAACTGGTGGTGGAACCTTCGACGCTGAGCGGCTCGGTCCGGATCCCCGGATCGAAGTCCCACACCATCCGCGCCCTGGCCATTGCGGCGCTGGCCGACGGCACGAGCGTGCTGCGCCAGCCGCTCGATTCGCTCGACACGCGGGCTTGTGTGGCCGTGTGCCGCGCCCTCGGGGCTGCGGTGGACGCAGGCGACGCCTGGCGCGTGACCGGCACGGCCGGGCGGCCGGCCTGCCCGACGGACGTGATCGACGTGGCCAACTCGGGCACCACCCTGCGGGTGGCCCTGACGCTGGCCGCGCTGGGCGAGGGCTGGACGGTGTTCACCGGCGACGAGCAGATACGCATGCGGCCCGCCGGGCCGCTGCTGGCGGCTCTGAAGCAACTGGGCGCCGAGGCATTCTCCACCCGCGGCAACGGCTGCGCGCCGCTGGTCGTGCGCGGCCCGCTGAAGGCCGGGCGGGCGACGCTGGCGTGTCCCACGTCGCAGTATCTCACGAGCCTGCTCATCGGCTGCCCGCTGGCCGAGGGCGACACGGACATCGACGTGACCGAGCTGAACGAGGCCCCCTACGTGGCGATGACCCTCGCGTGGCTCGACAGCCAGGGCACCCGCTACGAGCGCGAGGGGATGAAGCATTTCCACGTGCCTGGCGGGCAGGGCTACACGGCCTTCGAGCGGGCCATCCCAGCGGACTTCTCGTCAGCCACGTTTTTCGCCGTCGCCGCGGCGGTGACAGGCGGCGGGGTGACCCTGCTGGGGCTGGACCGCGACGACACCCAAGGCGACAAGGCCGTGTTCGATATGCTGGCCGCCATGGGCGCCGAGGTGGTGTGGAGCGACGAGGGCGTGCGAGTGACGGGCGGGGCGCTGCGCGGCGGCGAGTTCGACCTCAACGCCACGCCCGACGCGCTGCCGGCCATGGCCGTCGCCGGCGCGTTCGCAGCGGGCGAGACCCGCCTGGTGAACGTGCCGCAAGCACGCATCAAGGAAACCGACCGCATCGCCGTGATGCGGCGCGAGCTGACGAAGATGGGCGCGGCCGTCGAGGAGATGGACGACGGCCTGGTGGTGCGGGGCGGCGGCTTGCATGGCGCCGCGGTGGACGGACACGCCGATCACCGCGTCGTGATGGCGCTCACGGTGGCCGGCTTGGCCGCCGAGGCCCGCACCGAAGTGCATGGCGCCGAAGCGGTGGCCGTCACGTTCCCTGCCTTTGTTCAGCTCATGGAAGGATTGGGCGCCCGCATCCGCGAGGAGCGGGCAATCTGACACGGGCCTGGTTCGAGTGCCCCGGGCCGCGACGGCCCGGCCAGAAACCGCTTGGAGGATCTGACATGGTAGGCAACGTTTTCGGTCGCGCGTTCCGCGTCATGACCTGTGGCGAGTCGTACGGCGGCGCGCTGCTCATCATCTGCGAGGGCGTGCCGGCCGGCATGGAGCTCAGCGAGAACGACATCCAGCCCGAGCTCGACCGCCGCCGCCCCGGCCAGACCGAGTTCGACTCGCCCCGCCAGGAGAAAGACCAGATCCAGATCGTCGCCGGCGTCCAGGAAGGCAAGACCACCGGTGCCCCGGTAGGCCTATTAATGTTTAACGTCGATACGCAGATGAAGCACATCGACGAGTACCGCAGCTACAAGGACGTCCCCCGCCCCGGCCACGCCGAGATCACCTATTTCATGAAATACGGCAAGTGGACCGACTGGGTCGGTGCCGGGCGTGCGAGCGGGCGCGAGACGGCGGCGCGGGTGGCTGCCGGCGCGCTGGCCAAGAAGATCCTCGCACGCGAGGGCATCGAGGTGATCGGCTACGTGAGCGAGATTCACGGCATCGCGTCGAAGGCGTCGGGGTTGACCGTCGAGCAGGTCCGGGCGAATATCGAGAAGACCCCGCTCCGCTGCCCTGACCTCGAGGCGGCGCAGAAGATGATCGACGACACCCTCCAGGTGAAGGACGACGGCGACACGGTGGGCGGCGTGGTCGAGTGCCGTGCCCTCGGCGTGCCGCCGGGCGTGGGCGAGCCGGTGTTCGACAAGCTGAGCGCCCGCATCGCCTACGGCATCATGAGCATCCCCAGCGTGAAGGGCATCGAGGTGGGCGACGGCTTCGAGTCCGCCAAGCGCCTCGGCACCGAGGACAACGACCACATCTACTTCGACGACAACAAGAAGCTCCGCTTCAGGACCAACCACTCGGGCGGCATCCTCGGCGGCATCTCCAACGGCGACGACATCATCGTCCGCTGCGCCGTCAAGCCCACGTCCACCGTCTCGGTCGACCAGCCCTCGGTGAACATGCAATCGATGGAAAATGTCATCCTGTCGCCCATCACGCGCCGCGACCCCACCATCTGCGGCCGCATCGTGCCCGTGGTCGAGGCCATGGTGAGGCTGGCGATCCTCGATCTGCTCATGGTCAACCGCGGCTACCAGGCCGTGGCCCGCAACGACAACCCGTGGCTCGACCACCTGGCCCCGCGCCCCGCGGACGTGTGGTCGCCGCCGCAGGACTGACGCCCCTCGATGGAGGAACCGCGGCCTGAGAGCCCCCGAGCCGTCCCAGCCCATCGACCTGCACGTGCACACCACGGCGAGCGATGGCGGCCTCAGCCCCGCGGCCTGCGTGGACGAGGCGGCCCGCGCGGGCCTCGCGGCCATCGGCATCACCGACCACGGCACCCTGGCCGGCAACCTCGAGGCCCTCGCCCGCGGACGCACCGTGGGCATCGAGGTGGTGCCGGGCGTCGAAGTCAGCGCCACCCACGGCCGCTGGGCCATCCACCTGCTGGGCTACTGGCCCCGGGCCGATGCACCCGGGCTCGTCGCGTTGTTGGAGCGGCTCCGTCAGGGGCGCGAAGAGCGCAACGCGCAGATTCTCGAGCGCCTGGCCGCACGGGGGTGCACGGTGTCGCCGGAGGAGCTTGCGGCCGAGGCCCCGGGCGAGATCGTCGGGCGGCCCCACCTCGCGGCGCTGCTCGTGCGCAAGGGCCACGCGGCCAGCTTCCAGGCGGCCTTCGCGCGTCTGCTCGCGCGGGGCGCCGCGGCCTACGTGCCGCGCTGGAAGCCCGATGCCGCCGCCGCCATTGCCGCGCTTCGCGACGCCGGCGCCGTGCCCGTCCTCGCCCACCCGGGCGCCTCGGGCCTGCGCAGCACCGACGAGGCCGAAGCCCTGGTGACCCAGCTTGTCACGTGCGGCCTTCGCGGTCTTGAGGTATACTATCCCGCGCACGACCCCGGCCGCACGGTCGCGTTCGAGCGCATCGCACGCCAGCACGGCCTCGTGGCCACGGGCGGCACCGACTTCCACGGCGCCACGAAGCCCGACATTCGGATGGGCTGCGGCACGGGAACGCTCCACGTTGCCGACCCGCTGCTCGAACGCCTGAGGGAAGAACGCGAGAGGCTCTGAAGGAGAGGACCGTGGCGATCGAACGGGTGCTGGTCACTGGGGGCGGCGGATACGTGGGGAGCCACGCGGTGCTCGCCCTGCGCGATGCCGGCGTCCCCACCGTGGTGCTCGACAACTTCTCCGCCGGCTACCGCGACGCCTGCGCCGACGCCGAGATCGTGGAGGGCGACATCCGCCGCCCCGACGACGTGGCCCGCGCCTTCGCCCGCGGCCCCTTTGCCGCCATCCTCCACTTTGCCGCTCTCGCCAACATCCCGCACTCCTTCGACGACCCCGCCACCTGCTACGCCGTGAACCTCACCGGCGGCCTCAACCTCCTGGCCGCCGCACGCGACGCCGGCTGCAAGGCCTTCGTTTTCTCCTCCTCCGCCGCCGTCTACGGCCCACCCGACGTCACCCCCATTCCCGAATCGCACCCGCATCGCCCCATCAGCCCCTACGGCTTCACCAAGAGCGCCTTCGAGCGCATCCTGGCCGACTACGACGCCGCCTA
>JADHXT010000096.1 GCA_016782825.1 Candidatus Brocadiia bacterium
CGTCCTTGCCTGAGACGAAACTCGCCTCGCTGGTCGCGCACACCGTGTGAGGTGGCGAGGGCATTGGCCTGTGTCCCACCCTACGGTCTCACCATCACTTGGGTCCACCACGACGGAATCTGGTGAGAAATGCGGGCTAGGTCCGTAGTTCCGCCTTCAGGCGGGGTTCGTAGTTCCGCCTTCAGGCGGACCATCCCGCTGTTTGGCCCGACGCATCACCCAGCCGGGCTCAGCGCGCCCAGACCCACCCAGCGGCCATCATCCTCTCATCCATCACCTCGCTCCCCTTGCGTCTCCCGAGTCGCTATAATCGGGGCACCCGTCCATCTGGGGAGTACGGCGGTCTCCTGCCCCCGCGACTGAAGGAGCCGGACCATGTCGGAGCAGCTTGCGCTGCGTGGCGGCGAACGCACTGTGCCGGAGGGCTTCATCAAGCCGTGGCCCGAGGTCACCGAGGCCGACCGCAAGGCGGTCCTCGAGGTCTTCGACACGCCCAGGATCACCGAGCAGCAGCGCATCCAGTCGGAGGGACTCGCCAGGGAGTGGGCCGAGTACATGGGGGTCAAGCACTGCATCCCTGTGAACAGCGGCACGGCCGCGCTGCACCTGTGCGTCGCAGGGCTGGGCATCGGGCCAGGCGACGAGGTGATCGTGCCCGCCTTCACCTTCTGGGCCACGGCTGCCGCGGTGCTCCACCACAACGCCATCCCCGTTTTCGTCGACATCGACCCGCGCACCCACTGCATCGACCCGGCCCTGATCGAGGCGGCCATCACCGAGCGCACCAAGGCCCTCATGCCCGTGCACATCCACGGGATGCCCGCCGACATGGATCCCATCCTCGCGATCGCCAGGACGCATGGGCTCGGCGTGATCGAGGACGTGGCCCAGGCGCACGGGGCGAGGTATAAGGGGCGCGTCTGTGGGTCGATGGGCGACGCCGCGGGCTACAGCACCCAGGCGTCGAAGACCCTCAGCAGCGGCTGTCAGGGCGGGCTCTTCACCACCAACGACGACGAGGCGCACCACCGGGCCGCCCTGCTCCAGTACTTCGGCGAGCGGGTCGTCCCGGGCCGCGAGCGCGAGGAGCAGGAATACAACGCCCACGGGCTCGGCTGGATGTATCGCGGCGACATGTTCAGCCAGGCATTCGTCCGCAGCCAGCTCAGGCGGCTCGACGCGAACAACGCTCTCCGCGTGCGGAACTGCCAGTTCCTCACCGAGCACCTGGCCGAGATCCCCGGCATCGAGACGCCTCTCACGCCCGACGAGTGCGAGCCGGTCTACTACAACTACGTCGTCGGCTTCGACCCGGCCGCCCTGGCGCTCGACGTGTCCCCGCGGACCCTCCGCGAGAAGGTGCAGGAGGCCCTCAAGGCCGAGGGCGTGCCCGTCGGGCAATGGCAGCGACGCTCGGTGCCGGCGCAGGACGTCTTCCAGAAGCGCGTCGGCTACGGCAGCGGCTGTCCCTGGCGGTGCCGCGACGTCGCCACCGTCTACGACATCGACGACTACCCGCGAGCCAACGCGTTCGTCGACTCCCACTGCTACGTCTTCGACGTCAACCCGCCCAACGGCCTCGAGCTCATGGGCCTCTACGTCGAGGCCTTCCGGAAGGTGATGGGGGGCCTGGGCCAGGTGCTCGCCTGATCCGCGCCCAGTCCTGACGCCGCCCTACTTGCCGAGGCGGCGCTTGAGCTGGGCTGCGTAGAGATTCTGCGGCCGCAAGGCCCGTGGATCGATCGCCTCGAACCAGCGGCCGTCCGCCTTCGTCGCGGCGGGCTGCGACGTCTCGACGCCCACCAGGTTCATCAGCTCAGGCCCCCAGCCTCGGGGCCAGGCCTGCCCGCGACGGGCACGGATGCCCCAGAACGTCTCCCACGCCCCCGAGTGGCGCCCGAGCGACGCTCCGCCGCCCGACTGGAACATGCGGCTGCCCTCGCCGAGATCGATGTCGGTGAAGAGGTTGGCGTGACAGGCGTAGCAGTGGTGGTCGAAGCACAGGTCGATGCCCTTCCCGCGGGCCGCGACGTTGCCGGCGGAGCGGCTGGTCACCGTGATGTCGTGCATGAATCGCGTGCGGAACTCGAACCCGTCGAGCAGGTTGTCCTGCCCGCCGAGGGTCACGCCGTGGTGCCCCGTGGCCTTGCGCGACCGCTCCACCGTCCGTTCCGAGGTCAGCACGATGCCTCGCAGCGTGATGTTGGTGCCCCCGAGGAAGATGCCGCTGTCGGCGTGGGTCACGCGCACGTCCCGCACCCAGCAGTTGCGGCAGCCGGACATGGCGATCGCGTTGAAGCCGCGCTCGGTGAAGTGCCCGCGGTACGGCGTGTTGGGGAACTCGAAGCGCAGGCCCTCGATCCCGACCTCCTCGACGCTGCTCGCCGCCGCGTAGAGCCGCGGCTTCCACTCCGCGCGGACGTCGGTGCGGAGGGGGCGGTCGAACTCGATCCTTCCCTTGCCCTCGTCGATCTTCGTGACCCGGCAGAGGAACGACTCGCGGGCGCGGTCCCGCAGGTTCTTCATTGAGCCTGGATCGCCTGCGTACAGGTATCGGGCCAGAGTCTGCTCGCGGGTGTCCGACAACTCCAGCCGCACGTCCTGGCCCATCTTGAATCGCGTGGGTGTGGACACGGTCAGCGCCCTCTCGCCCCGCTTGGCCGGCGCGGTGACCTCGGCCAGGAGCGTCCTCGACGGCGAGCCGCGGACCTGGACGAACCCGCCCGACCACGAGTAGTTCGACGTCTTGCGTCCCGACGTCGTTGCGCCCCAGTTGGGCTTGATCTCGTTGAGCGGGGTGGGGAAGTAGAGCACCGACTTTTCGGGACCCGCTCCTTTGAGGCGGGTGCCCGAGTCGCGGATGTCGAGGAAATCGGTGATCACGTAGCGTCCCGGCGGGACCGCGATCACCTTGCCTTTGGCCTCGGCGATGGCCCGCTTGAACGCCGCCGTGTCGTCCGCCTTGCCGTCGCCGACGGCGCCGAAGTCCTTGACGCTGGCCTGTGGCTCAAGGGTTGGCAGAGGCTTCTCGCCGCGCTGGTAGCCGGCGTAGGAGAAGTCGGGCAGGCGGCTGTCGGCCGTCCAGCGCTCGCCCTCACGGCCCCAGAGCATCGAGTAGCGCGGGGCCGTCGCCTGAGCCAACGTGAGCTGCCCGGCCAGGAGGACGATGCATGCAGCCAGCCGCCACGGTTTCATCATCATCGGGTCATCCACTCCACTGTCGTCACCAGGGCGAACGGACGCTTGGGCTGCCCCGAGTGTAGGGCGGACCGCCAGCGGGATCAACACAGGCCCGCTCGGAGACACCCGCGATGCGGCCCCTCGTTGGGTGTGGACAGAGCTCCGGCAGGCGGGAAAGGACGGATGGCAGGACGAGCGGGTGAGCGAACGGGAAGCAGAACGCAGGATGAGTCACATGCGGTCATGCCGTGCTGTTGCGCGGACATCGCCGCGTGCTAGAATTGCAGAGTTGTACAACTCTGCAATTCTAGCACGGCGGCTGTCCACCGGTCCCTGGAGGCGGAGCCACGGATCGTGCCGCGTAAACAGTGGAATGCCCGTGTTTTGCGAAGACCGAACCCGCCTGGATCGCGTCGGCTGTTGACACCCGGTGATCGGGCCTCCATGATGGGGCGGTCGAGGAGTCAGGGCTCGTTCAGCACAGGAGAGATGGGTGACACAGGAACTCAGCGCTGCAACCAACCGGGCGGCCAGCTACACCAAAGGCCCCGAGTGGTTCTGCGAGATCCGCACCAAGCCCATCACCGGTGACCTGGCCGAGTGCAAGGAGGGTGTGATCCGGCGCGATCCCAGCGCGGTGATCGAGGTGGCGGGGCAGTACCACGTCTGGTACACCAAGTCGTTGGGCCTGTGTGTTGGATTCGGCACCGGCGATCCCGAGGCCAAGGCGTTTCCGTGGGACTACTCGGAGGTCTGGCATGCGACCAGCAGCGACGGGTGGCACTGGGGGGAGCGGGGCCTGGCGGTGGGCCGCGGCGAGCCGGGGGCCTTCGACGACCGCAGCGTCTTCACCCCCGAGGTCCTGGCCCACGAGGGCAGGTACTACTTGGTCTATCAGACCGTCAGGCACCCCTACGTGCGGCGGACGAAGAACCAGGTGGGCATGGCCGTCGCCGAATCGCCCGACGGACCGTGGGAGAAGCTGCCCGAGCCGATCCTGTCGCCCTCCGACGACGGCGAGTGGCTCGGCGACGAGGACAACCGCTTCCTCGTGACCCGGAAGGGCAGCTTCGACAGCCACAAGGTGCACGATCCGTGCCTGATGCACTACAGGGGCAAGCTCTACCTTTACTACAAGGGCGAGCGCATGGGCGAGGAGATGACCTTCGGCGGCCGCGAGACCAAGTGGGGCGTGGCCATCGCCGATCGGCCCGAAGGCCCCTACGTCAAGAGCGAGTACAACCCGGTGACCAACTCCGGCCACGAGGTCTGCGTGTGGCACTACAACGGCGGCATCGCCGCGATGCTCACCACCGACGGCCCCGAGAAGAACACCCTCCAGTGGGCGCCTGACGGCATCAACTTCGAGATCGAGGCCGTCATCAAGGGCGCCCCCCACGCCAACGGCCTGTTCCGCACCCCACACCACGACCGAGGCCCACTCGAAGGGCTGCGCTGGGGCCTCTGCCACACGTGCGGGAGGAACACCGGCTTCATCCAGCGGTTCGAGGTCGACGAGACCCTCAAGAACTGGTTCCTGAGCAAAGCGACCTATGAGTAGGCCAGGGGAAGGAAGGCAGACCATTGAGAATCGAGTCCATTCAGAGCGATCACCATCTCATCCCGCTGCCCGTCACCACCCACGACCTGCACGTACACCTGCTCGCCGCCATCCCCAACGCCTCGTACCTCGAGGCCTTCATCCGCCAGCCGGTCGGCATCGACGACGGCTTCGCCACCGCGCCCGACCGCCCCGGCCACGGCATCGAGTTCGACTGGGACGCGCTGGAAGCCCACCGAGCGGAGTAGGAGGCACGATGAGCATCTCGGCTGTCTCACGACGCGACTTCCTCAAGCACAGCATGGCCGCGACTGGCGCCGCCGCGCTCGCAGGCCAATCGCTGCTGCACGCGGCCGAGGAGAGGGCGCGACGACGGCCCAACGTGGTGCTGATCGTCACCGACGACCAGAAGCTCGAGCACTTCGGCTTCCTCCGCAAGAAGGCGCTGACGCCGCACATGGACCGTCTCGCGGGCGAGGGGATGCTCTTCACGCGGGCGTACACGTCGACCAGCGTCTGCACGCCCAGCCGCTTCTCGTGCCTGACCGGCCGCTACGCCAGCCGCTGCTCCGCGCCGTCGTTCCTCAGGTCGTACACCAAGGAGCGCCAGACGAACGTGCAGTGGAACACGCTGCTGGACCACGAGAAGTTCACCCTGCCCAAGGCCATGAAGGCCGCGGGCTACGTGACGGGCATGGTGGGCAAGTGGCACAACGGTGGGCCTCAGGCCTGGGGGCGCATCCGCAGCAAGATCAAGCCCGCCGACGATCCCGCCGACCCGCGCGTCGCGAAGACACTGGCCGAGGCCCAGGAAGCCATCCACGCCTACATCCGCGACCAGGGCTTCGGCTACGCCGCCGCGATCAACATGGGCAACTTCGGCTCCTACCCCATCCGCACGATGCGCTGCCACAACCAGGAGTGGATCACGAAGGGCGCCCTCGACTTCATCGACCAGCACAAGGACAAGCCCTTCTTCCTCTACATGGCCACGTCGCTCATGCACGGCCCGTCGCCCACCCAGTCGCTGAAGGCCGACCCGCGCATCACCCACGGCGGCCTCCTCGCGAATCCGGTCGCGGGCGTGCAGCCGTCGCGTCAGGACGTGCTCGAGCGCACCCGCAAGGCCGGCGTGCCCGATCCGCTCGCGGGCGCCACGTGGCTCGACGACGGCATCGGCGCGGTGATGAAGCGGATCGCGGAGCACGGCCTCGACGACGACACGCTCATCATCTTCTTCGACGACCAGGGAATGGAGCAGGGCAAGGGGAGCTGCTACGAGGGCGGCGTGCGCACGCCCATGTTCGTGCGCTGGCGGGGCCGCATCCGCCCCGGCAAGATGCCCGCGCTCGTGCAGGGCATCGACATTGCCCCGACGGTCTTCGACGCGTGCGGGATCGAGCCGCCCAAGGGCATGGCGATGGATGGCACGAGCCTCATGCCGCTGCTGCGGGGCGAGACCAAGACAGTGCGCGACTCGCTCTGCTTCGAGATCGGCTACACCCGGGCCGTCTGCACCCAGCAGTGGAAGTACCTCGCCTTCCGCATCCCGCCGAGCCGCCGGCTCACCCTCGAGCAACGCAAGGCCATGATCGAGCGATACGCGGCGAACAAGCTCAAGCACGAGGACCGCGTCATCACCAACAAGCCCGAGGATCCCCTCTCGCATCTGGGCTACCCCGGCGGCCAGAACACCGAACAGGGCGGCCCGATGCGGCGCTACAGGAAGGTCTACCACGACCCCGACCAGCTCTTCGACCTCGAGGCCGACCCCGGCGAGCAGCACAACCTCGCGACCGACCCCCAGTACAGGCCCGTGCTGGAGCGGATGAAGGCCGAGCTGAAGAAGCACCTCGCCCGCATGCCGGGCACCTTCGCGGAGTTCAAGACCAGGTGATCTGGGGCAAGGCTCCCCGATGACTTCAGCAGCACGTCGCGCCCTGAGCGCAGCCAAGGCGAGGAGGGTCAGGGGGCGCAAGCTCGCGCGCCTTGCTCCCACCATCGTGGTGTCTGTGACGTGATCCGCCCGATGGCTCGCTCTTGCGACCCTCTTGCCCCGGTGCCCACCCCGAATCGGCCCGTGAGGCCGATGCCGTCCATGGCGTGTGGGGGCCGCGGCGGCTTGCGAGGCCGCTTGCCGAGCCCCGGCAGACGCCGGTGCTGATTTGCGGTGATTGGAGCCATTGGGGTACCATGCCAGTATCGAGATGGCCGAGTGCGGACCTCCACAGGAGCGGAACCGAATGAATCGATCGGTGCCAGCAGGCAGGATTGTCGCGGGGGTTATGGCCCTCGCCCTGGTGTTCGCGGGGCGGGGCCTGGGCATGGAGAAGGAAAAGTCGCTGGTGACCGGCGAGCGCATCGGCAAGCTCGCGGTGGCCGGCAAGCTGGACATCGACCTGCACGCGGTGTTCATGGTGTCTCGCACCTTTGAGAAGGACACCGTGCTCCACTGGTACAACTGCGGGTACTCGGGCGGCGGCAGGCGCAACACGGTTGGCGGCTCCTTCGGCGACTTCGGCCTGCACGTCCCCCACACCCGGAGGGATGAGGAGTATCCCCACGGCGTGTCCACCCCGGAATCGCCGGCCGTCCACTTCGACGGCGGCGACATCATGAAGGGGAACTTCGCCGTCGAGGACGCCGCCGCGGGCGCCGAGGACCTGGCGCTCGAGGTGTGGGTGCGCGACAGCAAGCCGTCGAAGGGTGAGGTGATCCTCGGCTGGCAGTCGGAGGACGGCCGAGAGACCTCCGCGCCGCTGACCTATCCCGCGCAGTTCGCAGGCTCAGGCGCGTGGCGGCACCTCGTCGTGAACTGCACGGCGACGGAGGAGACGTGGGTTCTCGACGGCAAGAAGCTCTCGACGGGGCCTCGCAAGATGATCATCCGCAAGGGCCACCGGATGGTCCTCGGCGGCGCGTCGGCCAGCAAGCCGTCCTTCGAGGGCGACCTGGCTGTAGTGCGCCTGCACGAGAAAGCCTTGAGCGAGGAGCAGATCGCCCACAACTTCAGCGGCGGGATCCTGCTCGGCACGGAACTGCACTCGTGGTGGCGGCTCGAGAAGGACCAGTGGTGGGTCAAGGAGTCGGCCCACTTCCGCCACTGCGTGGACAAGAAGGAGATGGCGGCGTGGAGTAAGAGGGATACGGCGCGCTTCCACGAGCGCGTCCCCGGGATGTTCGAGCTGGCGGAGAAGCTCCATCACCTCTACTCCGAGCGTCTCGCCCTCCGCATCGGCGTAGTGAGCAGCAAGCCCGAGTATCGCGGTGACGGCATCAAGTACAAGATCCCGATCCAGCCCTCCAAGGGGAACTGGATGGGATGGAGCGGCAAGCTGGGCTTTGGCTGGGCCTGCCAGGGGGCGGGGCACATCAACCCCCACGAGCTCGTCCACGGCTGCCAGGGCCAGACCGGCGGGGCCATGCAGGGCAACTACTGGGAAGCCCACGCCAACTTCCCACAGACCTACGCCGGCGTCTACCAGACCCTGCCGCCGACCTGCTGCGCCAGGGTCTGCATGTTCTTCCCCGCCAACGGCCGCTGCTACTACCACGCCCGGCTCATGTTCGAGCACCTCGCGCAGACGCCCGAGTACGGGCCAATGTTCATCTCCAAGCTCTGGTACGACGCGGGGACGGAGACCGAGAAGAACGAGTATCCGTGGCGGGCCTTCACCCGCTTCGATCCCGATCCCGCCACGCCGCTCGCCTACGAGTGGGCGAGGATGGTGCAGCGGTGCGTCACGTGGGACTTTGAGATCTACGGCGGGAAACCCGCCGACCTCTACAAGCAGGACGCGGCACGGGGCAAAGACGAGATCCTGCGCTACGCTCGCGTCCTGCTCGAGCCGGTGCCCTATGAGCAGGGCTGGTGGCGCGCGCCGATGGAGATGGCGCCCCAGCAGCTCGGCTGGAACATCTGTCCGCTGAAGATCGCGTCGGACGAGGCATCCGCCGAGCTTTCCGGATACATCAACAAGGAGCGCGGCTCCGACTGGCGCGCGGGATTCGTGGGCGTCGACGCCGCGGGCAAGCCGCGCTATGGCAAGATCGCCGGCGTGGGAGAGACGCTGCGGTTCAAGGTGGGGAAAGGCACCAAGGAGCTGTATCTGGTCGTGTGCGCGACGCCGACGAAGATCATGGCCGTCAACATGACCGGCGACTTCCGCTCGGCTGAGCAGGAGCGGTTCCCCTACAAGGTGCGGCTGGCGGGCTGCCAACCGCTCGACGTGCTGATCCCGGCCAGGCCGACGGAGACCGGCGCGAGGCACGCCAACGGCGGCGGCTTCGTCGCGGCCACGGCGCAGGCCGATCCGACGGCCTACGTCGGGCCTCAGGCACAGGTGCTCGGCAAGGCAAAGGTCCTCGGCCACGCTCGCATCGAGGACTGCGCGGTCGTCAAGGACAGCGCGACCGTGCGCGACCACGCGCGCGTCAGCGGCCACGCCGTCGTCAGCGGGAATGCCACGGTCCGCGACCGCGCGAAGCTCCGCGACTGCGCCACCGTCACCGGCAACACGGGGGTCCGCGACAGCGCGCGGATCCTCGAGCACGGCTACACCGACGGGGGCTGCGCCGAGATCTACGGCAATGCGACGCTCAAGGGCGTCGCGTGGGTCGGCGGCCGAGTCGGCGGCACGGCGATCCTCGACGGCCACTACCGCAAGAGCAACCTCATCGACAAAGGCGTGTGGTTCACCTGGAGCTGGGGGATCGGCCACAACCCCGGCGAGCACGACATCGAGCTCGGCGGACTCTACGCCCAGTACCTGTTCGAGACCCAGCACCCGATCCTCGCGTGGGACACCTACGGGGCCACACACGCCATCCTCCACGGCAACCCGAAGACGGTGGCGTACCCGGACAGGAAGGCGTCGAAGTCCTACTCCTACGTCCAGACCTACGGCAGGAAGCAGAAGGTGGAGTTCAGCGTCCAGACCTCGGGCACGGCGCTGGCGCTCAACGGGCGCGACCAGTTCCTCGAGCTGCCGCGAGGCGTCGCCGACCTGCACGACCTGTCGGTCGCCGTCACCCTCAAGCATCGGGGCGGCAAGCCCAATCAGCGGCTCGTGGAGTTCGCCGCCGACGCGAAGACGCGGATGTACCTGACGCACGCGGACTCGGCCGGCCGCCCCGCGTTCGTCATCACCAAGGGCGGGAAGACCCAGACGCTACGGTCGTCGGCCCCGATCCCGCAGGGGAAGTGGGCCGAGCTGACGCTTGTCCTCAGCGGCGACACGGGCATCCTCCAGATCGACGGGAAGACCGTCGCGCGAGAGGGCGGCATCACGCTGAACCCCGACGATCTGCGCGCGACGATGTGCCTCGTCGGCCGCGGCCTCGAGGGCGACTTCTTCGCCGGAGAGCTCGAGGGCGTGAGCATCTACAGCGTGCCCCTCGTCGACGAGCAGCCGCCGACCCCCAATCCCGCGGCGTGGGCCATCGCCCCTGTCATGGTCACCGGCTCTGCCGCTGTGATGAGCGCGGCGCCTGGGAAGGACCCCCTCGGCGGCGTCGAGTACCGCTTCGAGGAGACCACCGGCAACCCC
>JADHXT010000097.1 GCA_016782825.1 Candidatus Brocadiia bacterium
AGGAAATAGCGGACCATCCCACCCATGACCATGGCCACGATGTCGCCTGCCTGCCGCTCGAATCTCTTGTATCCGCCCCGGAAGGACACGTCGCCGGTACTGCTGTTTGCCTGAACGACGTGCGGCGACACGACCCCGCACCGGGCCGCGGCGAATGCCGCGTATTGCGCCAGGATGTGAGACACCAGCAGGAACACCACGCCCATGGCGAACAGAAACAGGAACATGATCACCGGCAGCATGGCCGCCGTCTCCAGTGTCACTTGGCCTCGGCGCTTCGCGCAACGGAATGTCCAGCGCTTCGTCTTCATACGTAGACCATTGACCAAAGGGTGCCTGCGGCGATCGCCACGCCGTAAGGGACCAGCACGGGTTCCGGCTTCTGGGGCATGGCGGCGCTCCGGCGCAGCTTGTGCAGCAGCCGCCGGGCGCAGGTGCCCAGGCGGTTCGTCCACACCCCCACGATGAACGCCTCCACTGCCCCGGCGATCGCGGTCAGCAGTAGGACAGCCACGACGTGCGGATAGCCCACCATCGCGCCCACGCCGGCCACCAGCTTCACGTCGCCGAGCCCCATGGCTCCCAGCAGCGCCAGGAGCCCGAACGCGGTGAGGCCAACGACAAGGCCGTGCACCGCTCGCACAAGACCCGGCAGCCCTGCGTGATGATAGCCGAGCGCGAGCCCGAGGACCATCAGGGGAACCGACACCCAGTCGGGGATTCGCCCGTACCGCACGTCTGTGTAAACCGCCGTCACCACGGCTGCGGCCACGATGACGCACACGCTCAGGTTTGCTGCCGCATGCATGGTTCAGCAGCCTCCGTGACGGCCTGAAATGGGAGCCGCGCCCCGACCGCAGGATTCCCTCTGTTCGGCCAAGGCGCCGCTCGCGGGCACAGCGGGGGCGGGGACAGGGGGGTGCTCACCTGTCCCCGCCGCGAGGTCTTGCGGCCACGACTACGCGTGCTGCGTGAAGGCGTCCCTCAGCCAGGTGAAGATCTGAGGAACGAAGGTCCCGAGCTCTGTCTTGAAGAGCTTCACGCCGACCACGGCGAGAATCGCGCCGACGACGATCACGATGACCCAACTGATCACCTCGCCCTTGTTCTTCCGCCGACGCAGGCGTCCCAGAAGGCTCGCCCCCATCGCTTTCACAGGCATGAACATGACCCTTCCTCCTAGCAAAAGCCACCTCACGGAAACATCGGCGACAACGTGTCGCCGATTCCTTGGCCCATCGGGGCAAAGACAAACGAAACGAACCCGAATGCGACCAAGCCAGCCAGTGCCAAACCCAGCGCGAGCACCACGTACTCGACGAGAGCGGCACCACGTGCGGTGACTCGGGAGGAGGCCCGCAGGAAGCAGCCGATGTGCCGGATCGGTGTGAGACCCGTTCGTCGCACGGCCAACTCCCTCCTCGTTCGCCCGGAGCAGCGGATGGCGGACCGTCCCGTCCCCCACTTGCCCTTTGGGCGACACCGCAGTAGACTAGCGCTTGACCCCGACCGTGTCAATGCTTTTTCGGAGGTCGCCTGCTCGCCTCGCCCCCATTCAGTGGTGGCTTGGCGGTTGGCTCTCGGTTCGGCGGTCAGCGGCTTGGTCAGCTTTGTCATCATCTGGCTCCTTGCCTCCACCTGTGGATACGCAACGCGGCGGCGGGTCCTGCGCAGCGAAAAAAACCCTTCCGCCCAACGTCCCGTCGCAGATTGCCTCGCCGGTAGCATTGAAGCGCGCTTGACGGCTGGGCCAGAACGCGTAAGCTGGGGCCTAACACCCATTTGGGGGACGGGAATAGTGGCCAGGTGGCGCGATGAAACCGACATGGGCGGCGAGAACCGGGGCTTCGAAGAAACCCTCTGGAATGTTGTCCAAGATGCGCAGTCGGACGACCCCGCCCGACAGCAAAAGGCCCTGAACGAGCTCGCCACGCTCTACTGGAAGCCCGTCTATTGCTACCTCCGCCGCAGAGGCCACCGCAACGAGGCGGCCAAGGACCTCACCCAGGGCTTTCTCGCCGACATCGCACTGGACGGGGGGCTGATCCAGGGCGCCGACCCGCAGAAGGGGCGTTTCCGCACCTTCCTGCTCACCGCCCTGGACCACTATGCCGTCAGCCAACACCGCAAGGAAACTGCCCAGAAGCGCATGCCGCCCGGGGGCCTGGCCAGCCTGGACGACACCGAGTCCCTCGATCTGCCTCCCGACCTCGAGACGGCCACACCCAGCCAAGCCTTCGACTACGCATGTGCAACAGAGGTGCTCGACCGTGTCCTCGCGGAATTGCGGCAGGAACACGAGCAGAACAATGAAATGATGTATTGGGAGCTCTTTGTCACCAGGTTCCTCCATCCCATCCGCTACGGTGCGCAGCCTCCGCCCCTTCAGACACAGTGCCGCGAGCTTGGCATCGCCGACCCAAAAGATGCGTCGAACATCGTGACCACCGTGAAACGCCGCTTCGGAGCCGCGCTTCGCCGACACTTTCGTCAGTTCGTGCAGACCGACGAGGACGTGCAGGAAGAAATCGACAGGCTCATGACCGAGCTTTCCGGGCGGCCCGCAGGACCGAGCCCCGCGCCGCGTATCCATACACGGAGGCAAAACACGTCCGACGATGGATGAGAACCACGAGGAAACCACATTCGGCATGACCGGCGAGCAGATCAGCCGCTTGCTCGCCTTCGCACTCGAGCCCACTTCGCCATCCGACGAGGACTCGCCCGAGCTATCGCGCACGGCCCGCGAGGCGCTCGGCGACCTGCTCAGCCAGCCGCTCCCCTCGCGGCTCCTGCCGTCCGGCCTCCGCGCGGGCGGGCAGTCCGTTCAGGAACTGCTCCAGAACCCGCGAACGCCCCTGCGAGTGCTGAAAGCCGTCAAAGAACACGGCAAGGCGCTGTCGCGTCGGGCTGACCATCGGACTGAATCCATCGCCGCCACCATCGTGTACTACGCCGCCATTGCCTGCGCCCGTCTGTTCCACGCCCAGATGATCAGCGACCAGCCGGTCGAGAGGCTGGCGGACGTCTTTGGCACTCAGGCCAAACGGCGCTGGGTCCCTGCCGAGCTACGTGAGGTCTTCGCCAAGGCAAAGGTGCTGGTGCAGTCGGCCAACCGGTAAGACCGCGCGAGGCCGCTCCCTCTCCGCTTCCTGCTCGCCGAGCGGAGCCCGTCGGCGAAGCGGCCACCCTTCCCATCACTCCCGATGATGCCTCACTCGCCCGAGCGCGGGGGATAGCCGCCCGGCGCGCTCGGCCGGCGCCGCGCGCGCCTCTCGCCGACCGGGCGCAGGATCGAGCCCGCCTTTGCGTATAGAGGAGTGACTGAGGCAGCCGCCGGATCGTGTCAAGCCGGGGCCGGCGGCCCCCCCGAGGCCGCAAGCCTGCTGAGAGGGAGCATCCGCTATGAAACCATCCTGCCGCCCCGGCATTCTGTGGCGACTCCGACGCGGGAGAACGAACCGCGGCGGTCTCGTCACGTGGGTTCTCGTCATCGCCGTGGCGGCGGCTCTCTCCGTTGTCGCCTGCCGCGTCCTGATCAACGAAGTGTGTGCGATCATGCGCACTGTAGTCATGATCTCCCGCCACCCGTCCCCCTTTTGCGCCTATGATGGCGAGAGCTCCCGGCTGCCCTGTGGCCCCCGGCCCGTCGTGAGGCGGCCGCCCGATCGTGTCAAGGCGGGCCCGCGAGCCTGCTGAAAGGGAGCGTCCGCGATGAGCCCATCCTACCGGGCCGGCATTCTGTGGCGACTCCGACGCGGGAGGACGAACCGCGGCGACGTTGTGACATGGGTTCTCGTCATCGCCGTAGCGGCGATCCTCTCCATCGTCGTCTGTCGCCTCTTCAGCAGCCAACTGCCTGCGTTGGCGCGCACGATCTTCGGCACCCTTGAGGAACTGATGCGTGGCAAGACGGGCAGTGCCCCGTTCGGCGGCGCTCATGATGGCCAGAGCTCTCACGTGCCCCATGGCGCCCTCAGCCCATGGTCAGGAGCCACACAGCCCGGCTTCGCGTGCGGCTCTTCCGGGTCCGGAGCAAGTGGCATCGCAGGAGCAGGCGCTGATGCCTTGCTGGCCGGGCCGCTGGCGTCGCTGGGCGCCGGTGCGTTGCAGGTAGGACAGCCGGCCCCCGCCCCCTACGAGCGGCGCACCGCCAATCCGGCGTCGAACAGCGACCACGGCACGCAAGGCGAGATCGTCCGCCGGACCCACACGGCCACACCATCGGCTCAGCCCGCGACGCCTCTCTCAGAGCGGTTGCCTCTCACGAGTGGATGGGACCTGTCTGTGGTCGACGAGCCCACGCATGATTGGGCAAGGCCAGTGGCCGATTGGAACGACAATGGCGGCAATGAGGATCTCGGGACCCTGGATGGGCTATTGCCGTACGCGGGCGTTACCGGGCTGGACGCGTTCGGCACAGCCTGGAAGGCGACAGCCGAACTGGGGTCGAGCGGCGCTGCACTGCTCAAGGAGCTGGGCCCGGTCGGGAAGGCCGTGGGCAACCTGGGCGCCATAGGCACCGCGGTCACAACTCTGTTTGACGCAGCCGAACTCCAGAATGCGAAGAGCGCCGACGAGTTCGCCGATGCCACGAACCGCCTCATCAGGAACTCGTTCACTGGCATCGTTGGGTGGGCGAGTGGGGGTGCCGTGGCGGCGACCGTTGCAGCGCACACCTCGTTCACAGGGTTCGGCGCGGTGGTTGCCGGCGGCGTCGCGGGTGTTGTGAGTGGACTGGGAGCTTCGTGGGCGGCCGGCGAGGCATACGACCGGCTCGGCGGGCCACAGATCGTTGAGAAGTGGGCAAAGGAGCACTGGCGGCCAGCGCAGGAAGAGGCGAAGCAACGGCAGTACGCGAAGTGGGCGGACGACATGTTGAGGGATCGAGCTCTCTTCCCTCGAGCGGACACCATTCAGTGCCCCAACCCCTACCTGGCGGAGGGGACTTGTGGTGAGGAGGTGGTGCCCCCATCGTACCCCGGCGATGATCTGCCAACGTGGGACGCTAATCTCTATGAACAGATGGCGGCGAGCCAGCCAGCAAGTACCATCATGACACCCTGGCAGGGACCTCCGCTTGCGTCTGGTTCCGCCTTGGACTGGCTACGCACGGGGGGGCATAGCGTCCTGCTTGAAGGCCCCACGGCAAACGCGGCTCGAACCTTTACGTTCCTGCCATCCTGTTTGCAGTTCGGGAAGTCGTTGAGTGACACTCGAGGCGACCAAGTAATAGGTCCCTGAAACGTGCTGTCTTTTCGACGACTCCCCCGCACGAACGAAGAGTCCACCACCCGTTGCGCGTGTCCACCGAGTTGTGTGCCGACCCGTGGCCGCGCGCGTTTCTCGCCGAGCGGGCGCAGGATCGAGCGCGCCTTTGCGTATAGAGGAGTGACTGAGGTAGCCGCCGGATCGTGTCAAGCCGAGGCCGGTGGCCCTCCCGAGGCCGCAAGCCTGCTGAAAGGGAGCATCCACAATGAGCCTATCCTACCGACCCGGCATTCTGTGGCGACTCCGACGCGGGAGAACGAACCGCGGCGATGTCGTGACATGGGTTCTCGTCATCGCCGTAGCGGCGATCCTCTCCATCGTCGCCTGTCGCCTCTTCAGCAGCCAACTGCCTGCGTTGGCGCGCACGATCTTCGGCACCCTTGAGGGGCTGATGGATGGCGAGGCGGGCACCGTGCCGTTCGGCGGCGCTCATGATGGCCAAAGCTCCCGCCAGACCAACGCCAACCCCGGCTTATCGTCAGGAGCCACACAGCTCGGCCTCGCGGGCGGCTCTTCCGGGTCCGGAGCAAGTGGCATCGCAGGAGCGGGCGCCAATGCCCTGCTGGCCGGGCCGCTCGCGTCGCTGGGCGCGGGGATGTCCGAGCCAGACAGCCCCACCGCAACGGATGAGATGGTCGCCGGCGGCGTGGCAGGTCAGCAGCCAGGCGACGCGGGCTCAAACGACTGGTGGAACGGCCTTCGCGACATCGTCGATGCGGCCGAAAAGGCCGCCACGATCACAAAGGAGGCAGCGGGGGCATCGCTTCACTACGGCGTGAACAACCTGCTGGAGCACGACTTCGGCTCGCAGGCCTGGCAGTCGCTCTCCACCAAGCTGCACGGCCTGGAAAAGATCGGGCAAGGCGCCGAGATTGCTGGCCACGTGCTCACCGGCCTCAAGTTCGCCTTCGACGCGGTGGACATCTGGGAGGCGGACAGCCCCGAAGATTATGCAAAGGCGGTCAGCCAGACCGTGCGCGACTTGGCGACAACGGCAGCGGGGTGGGCCGGAGCGAAGGGGGGTGCGATGGCAGGCGGAGCGATCGGCGCGACCGCGGGTGGCGTCGGGGCTCTCATCGGCGCGCCGCTTGGCGCCCTGTTTGGCGGCTTGGGCGCGAGCTGGGCGGCCGGCGCCGCCTACGATACTTGGGCGGCCGATGCGGTCGAGGACTTCGCGGTCCAGTACTACGACGAGTGGCAAGCCATGCGGGAGAACGCCGCCAATCTCATCCGTTGACAGGTATTCGGCGTATCGCCGCGTGCCTTTGGAGATTCTGTCGAGCCGAGTGGGATGTCCGCTCTTGAGCCTGTTACAAGAAGGCGTATGAGCATTCAGTGCACCGGCGGTCTTCCCTCTCGGAGACACTATCGTCACGTGGACGGCAGCCGACGGTGAGCAACAACGCCCACGGCCTCACATGCCAGCAAGCCTACCTCATATCTCCAGATGAGTTCCCACAGCAATTATCCGCCGCGCGAGATCTTCTTCGATGAGATAACCATCCGCAAACCTGCTGCCGGCGAGTAGCCGTAGCCGACTATGTCCTCGGAAGCTGGGCAGTCCGGTCGTGTACGTCCTCAAAGCAATGGGACAGTCGGGTGGTTCCGGTTGTGGACGGGCGCTCCAGGTCAAGGTGTACGGGCAACCCATCGTGGGTGCGGTCAGTTGTCAAAGCCGGCCGCTGTTTCTCCCACCCGTCATAGCGCGTCCTCCTTCCTTCATCGTGCGGGTTCTGATGTGGTGGCGTCTGACGAGGATCGCCTCAGCTCGGCTGGAGTTGACCTCTGCCGGCGTGACGCTGCCCATGGCTTCGGAGTAACGCTCGCAGCTATAGCAGTGGATTGCCCAACACAATGCCCAACTTAACCCGATTCCTGTGCAATATATGCAACACATGCAACAGCGACGCATGGTGACGTAAACTACTGGCATAGAGCGTGTTAGCGCGTAACTACCAGTGATTCCCTGTACTTACGAAAACGGCGAGTAACCGACTGTCGACCTGGTGGTTGTGGGTTCGAGTCCCATCGCCCTCGCCAATGGAAGTTGGTCGAACCACTTCGCCTGCTTCCCTCAATTCTCCTCGGTTTACGGCGGCTCTCTGACTCGCCGTTGCCTTACTCCACCCCATAGCTCGTGAGAAGAGGATCGCACGTGCGCGCCATCCAGTCGCGGAGGCGCCGGCGGAGTCCCGCGAGCGTGTCCGCGGCAACAGGGGGCGCCGATGAGCGAGCACCCAGGCCGCCGCGCCGAGCGACAGGCCCACGTGAGGCGAGTAGTCCAGCCACCACGCGGCGGCATGCACCGTGCCCGCCAGGGCCGCCCGTCGGCCGAGCAATGCGCGTGCCGCACAGTGAACCGCCAGCCCCGTGACTGCCAACCATCCCACGAACAGCCAGCGCACCGCCACCACGTTGTACAGCCCGCCCAGACGAAAGCCAGCGGCCACCATCCAGTAGACCACGGGGCCGTAGTTCGTCAGGACGTTCGAGTACAGCGGCCCCCCATGCGCCACGAGGCGAGCCGCCGCGGCACAGCAGTGGGCCTCGTCGCAGCCACTGATCGGCTTGTCGACGTTGAACGCCATGCGGAAGAGGAAAAGCGCCACGAGGCCGGCGAGCGCCCAGGTTATGCGTCGGGACCTCAACCGCGTTCCTCCTTGGCGCGCGCTAAGGTCGAGCGCCAGCCGATGGCTTCGTGGTGTCATACACGCGCGTGCCCTGCGGGCCGCCGCATCGGTGCACGAGCGGGAAGCTCCGTGCCACCCAGTCGGCCACGCGCTGTCGCTCCGGCGTGTGGAGCGTGCGGCGGGTGTAGGGCGAGTCGTCGAGGATCACGTAGCGCACGCGGCCGGAGGCGATGAGCACCTGGGCGTCGGCGTCCAACCAGTCCCGCGGCATCTCTCGCGCAGTGAGGCGCTCGACGGCGTGGCGCCAGTAGTTGGCCATCACCCGTTCCCCAGGCTGGCTGTGGCTCGCCACGTAGCGGCACGCGGCATCGAGGCCCGAGCGGACTCGCCACGGCACCAGCACAGGGGGCAGCAACGAGGCAAGCACGAGTGCCACCGCCGCGCGGTTCACCCACCGCATGGGCGGCCAGCGACGGGCGGCCAATTCGTCCGACACCTGGACAAGATAGCCAATGAACAGGGCCACCGCGGGCAGTGCAAGCCCCAGGTAGCGACCCTCGCGCACCACGCACAGCGGCACCGCCAGCAGCACGCCGTAGACGCCCAGCACGTCCCGCCGTTGCCGCCACGTGGCCAGAAACGCCGCCAGCCCCAGCGCCCCCAGCCCCGCGTGTGCCAGGAACAACTCGGGGTAAGGTACGCCCAGCAACCCCGCGCCCCCGCGAGTGCCGCGCAGGAAATCCCGCACCTGCACCAGCAGTGTCTGATACACATAGAAGTGAAGGGAGTCGTACGGACGCACGAGCACCCACGGCGCCAGGCACACGAATGCGACCAGCGCGACGCCCAGCGCCGCTGCAAGCTGCCGCAACGGCGGGGCGTCACCCGTCCATCGACACCCGCACCAGTGCGCGACGACCACTCCGCCGAACAGCAGGCCGAACTGCTTGCTGGCCGCTGCGGCGCCCAGGCTGAGAGCGAACACCCACCAGTGACCGCGGCGGCGTTGCCGCCAGAACCGCACATACCCCCAGAGGCTCACCAGCACAAAGGCCACCGACGGCGCGCCCAACATGGCCGTCGTGGACTCGTACAGCACCAGAGGGGACAGCGCGAACACGGCCACGGCCACCCCGCGCGCCGTGCCGCGGAGGTAGAGTCCGCTGAGCGCCACAAACGCCACGACGCCAATCGTGCCGAACCCCACGTTCATGGCTCGGAAGCTCAGCAGCGACGCCCCGAACACACGGAAAACAAGTCCCGCTGCGTACAAGGGCAACGGCGGCACGAAAAGGAAGTGGCCCTCGTACCATGACGCATACGGGTAGCACGGATAGGTTGCGCCGTCTGCGAAGTGTTCGGCCATGATCGCATGGAGAAGCTCGTCAGGCTCCTGAATGTTGAACTCACCATGGAGCCACAACAGGCGGGCAGCCAGAGAAATGCAGACGACCGCGCCGATGAGAGCCACACGTGTCTTCATCAACGGATGGTCCTACCTTCCCAGCAGTTTGGCCCGCATGCCCCTCAGGAAGCCCAACGGGGCACATTCTAGGACGCACCGCCGCGTTCGTCAACCGCCCGTCGCTCCACGGCACACGGGTTCGGTGCGGCCTCTGCCGAGAGTCCAGTTCCTCCGGAAGAAGGGAGGGTGTTCCCCTGCGATCATCACGAGGCGTGACAGCCAGTGCAAGGCGAGCCCGGCCAGCCGCACTTGCACTGGAACTGCATGTGGCTACGATTGATGGAGAGGCAGCGACCAGCACGAATGGAGAAAGGCTTGGGGCTCCATCTCACCCCCGACGACGAGCGAATGCTCGATGGCCACCACGGCGAGGCCGCGCGCCTGGCCATGGCCATCGTGGCGCGCATGGCCGAGGTGACGGACGCCACCGAGCTGATGGACATCACGCAGGCCCACATCGACGGCTGCGGGCTGCTCAGCGGCGCCAGCCTGGAGTTCGCCGAACGTCTCGCCAACGGCGGCGGCAGGGTGTGCGTGCCCACCACGCTGAACATGGGCCCCATCGACCTCCAGCACTGGCGCGACTTCGCCGTGCCCGAGGACTACGCGGACAGGGCCGTCCGCCAGGGCCGAGCCTACGAGGCGATGGGCTGCGTGCCCACGTGGACCTGCGCCCCCTACCAGGGCTACCTGACGCCGCGCTTCGGCCAGCAGATCGCCTGGGGCGAGTCCAACGCCATCTGCTACGCCAACTCCGTCCTCGGCGCCCGCACCAACCGCTACGCCGACTACCTGGACATCTGTGCCGCCGTCACGGGCCGCGTGCCGAAGCAGGGCCTCCACCTGGCGGAAAACCGCCGCGGGCAGCTCCTCATCCGCCTCGTCGGCTTCGACGCGGAGCGGCTGGCCAGCG
>JADHXT010000098.1 GCA_016782825.1 Candidatus Brocadiia bacterium
AGATCGGCCAGGGCGTTGGGCGTGGGAATCCGCGGCCTGTCGGCAGGCGGCAGCCAGCGGGCATACACGTGGGCCTTGTCGGGGATGAGCACCACGGCCAAGTGGATGCCGCGGCGCTGGCATTCGGCGTGGACGCTGTGGATGGCGATGGCCACGCGCTCGAGCTGGCGTTTCTGCGCCGCGTGCTCCAGCGTGCGCACGCTGCCGCGCAGGAAGAGGAAGTGCTCGCCGTTCGGGTGGCGCCCGACGATCACCTTGTCGGTGATGAGCTGGCCGGCGAGCCGCCACGTGGCCTCCGCTCGAAGGGCCACGGCCCAGCGCTTGAGCAGCGACCAGCGGGTGAGCCACGTCTTGAGGTGGCCCGGCACGGCGCGAATGGCCTGCGGGAGCGATGGCAGCCGCTTCGCCTTGGGCGGCCACGCCTCGAAGCGGCTGGCGCGGAGGTTGCGCTCGATGAAGCCCCACACGAGCACCTTGGGCGGCCGGCGGCGGAACGCGTCGTTGGCCAGGAGCCAATGCGCGCCGGCGGCCGGGCCGGCGGCCATCTGCGAGCAGTCGTAGGCCGGCACGCCGAGCAGGCGGCCGAGCTGGGCGGCCGGCGTGTCGGCGTTGGTAAGCCCCTGGTCCATGTACGAATCGCCGGTGACCACCACGGGGCAGTGGGCGGCGGCCAGTGGCGGCTCGTTGCGGAAGCCGCGGCGATCGGTCGCCACCTCGATGTCGCCCCGTGGCACGCCGAACAGCCGGGCGCGCGCCGCGAAGCCGAGCATGCGCGTCAGGTCGCCGCCAAAGTCGCCCCGCAGCGTGCGCCGCACGTTGGGCAGATAGGGGGAGCCGCCGCCGCTCGGCCTGCGCCCGGGCGGGTGGATGAAGGGGTCGAAGCGATGCCAGGCCTCCAGCGCCACGAGCGCGAGCCACACGCCGACCACGAGGGCCACGAAAGCCCTCGGGCGGCTCGCTGGGTGTGTGGCGTGTTGCTCGGACATCGGGCAACTCTCAGAACTGGAAGTAGAGGAACGGCGAGTAGTCCGTGGTGAGCACCTTGTAGAGGCCTGCGGCGAACAGCGGGAGCACCCAGAGCGCCGTGCGAGCGGTGATGCGCCACTGCCACGCCCACAGGTTGCGCCCGCACCAGGCAATCGCGGCACAGAGCACGAACACGGCGGCAAACTCCACGGAGCGCATCGCCGCGGGCAGGGCGCCCCATCCCTGCGCGCCGAACAGGCCGCCGTAGAGCACCCCCGCATCGGCGACCGTCGCCGAGCGGAAGAGCACCCAGCCGAGAAGCACGAGCACGAACGTGGCGGCGCGCTTGGCCCCCACGGGCACGCCGTTCAGCGCCCGCACCCGCCCCACCGCGTGCTCGGCCCCGATGAGCGCGGCGTAGTATATGCCCCAGAGCACGAAGGTCCAGTGGGCGCCGTGCCACAGGCCGCCGAGGAAGAAGGTGATAAGCACGCTGGCGCAGAGCCGCACCGTGCCCTGCCGCGAGCCGCCCAGCGGGATGTAGAGATAGTCGCGCAGCCACCGCGACAGCGACATGTGCCACCGCCGCCAGAAGTCGCGCACGCCGACGGCTCGGTACGGCGAATCGAAGTTCTGCGGAAACTCGAAGCCGAACATCAGGCCGAGGCCCACGGCCATGTCCGAGTAGCCCGAGAAGTCGAAGTAGATCTGGAAGCCGTAGGCCAGCAGGCCGAGCCACGCGGCGGGTAGGCCCACGGCGCCGTGGTCGAAGGCCGCCCCGGCCGCGGCGGCCAGCGCGTCGGCCAGGAGCACCTTCTTGGCCAGTCCCACGACGAAGAACACCAGGCCACGGGCAAACTTGTCGGCCGTGTGGGTCCGCTCGGCGAGCTGGTCGGCGATCTCGCGGTAGCGGACGATCGGGCCGGCGATGAGCTGCGGGAAAAGGCTCACGTAGCACGCGAAGTCCACCAGCCGCCGCGCGGGGCGGCTCACGCCGCGATAGATGTCGATGGGGTAGCTCATGCTCTGGAACGTGTAGAACGAGATGCCGATGGGCAGCAGCACGCCCAGCGGCTCGATGCGGTCGCCCGTGCCGAGCGCCACCGCCAAGCCGTTCCACGTGCGGATGAGGAAATCGACGTACTTGAAGTAGCCCAGCACACCCAGGCTGCCGACGATGGCGAACACCAGCCACGCGCGCTTGGCCCCGCCACCCTTGGCTCGGGCGATGCCGAGGCCCCCGGCGTAGTTGATCGCCGTGAGCGCGAGCATGAGGCCCACGCAGTCCACGCGCCACCAGCCGTAGAAGAAGTAGCTGGCCAGCGCGAGCCACGCTGCGCGCGCCCGCCACGGCAGCACGTAGTACACCGCCACCACCAGGGGCAGGAAACAGAGCAGGAATTCGGTGCTGTTGAAGAGCATGGCGCCGCGTCGAGGGTTGGCCGGCAGAAGCCCCTCGCCGCCGGGTGAGTGGCAGCGGACGGGCACATTATGCACGAAAACGCCCGGCCGTGCGAGGGCCGGGCGCTGGAGAGAGCAAGGTGGGTGGACGCCGAACTACACGTCCAGGTTGGTGGCTTCGAGGGCGTGCTCCTCGATGAACTGGCGGCGGGGCACCACGTTGCTGCCCATGAGAAGGGAGAAGAGGCGGTCGGCCTCGACGGCGTCGTCGAGGCGCACGCGGAGGAGGGTGCGCGTCTTGGGGTCCATGGTGGTTTCGCCGAGCTGGCCGGGGTTCATCTCGCCCAGGCCCTTGTAGCGCTGGATGGTGATGCCGCGCTCGCCGATGTGGCGGATGCCCGGTGCGATCTGTGCGATGCAGGCGAGTTCGTGGCTCTCGCCTTCGTAGTGGAGGCGGAACTTGGCGGGCGGGTCGTCTTCTTCGGGCACGAAGAAGTCGTCCATGGAGAAGCCGCGTGCTTCGAGTTCGCTGATGGTCTTCTCGATGTCGTGGCTTTCGTGGATTTCGGTGTGGCGCACGCTCTCGTCGAGGTCGGCTCCCACGGCCTGTGTCTCGCCGTTCGCGAGGTCGTCGGCTATCCGCTGGGTGATCTCGCGGAATTCGGCTTCGGTGTGGGCGAAGAAGTGGTCGCCGTTGTGGGCGATGCGGTATCGGGGCAGGCAGCCGTCGTCGGGCCGGCGGTTTTGGAGGAATTCGGCGAGGGCGATGCCGTGCTTGCCGAGGGTGCGGCTTTGGCCTTCGATGGCGCGCAGCAGGCCGACCACGGGGTGGAGCTCGTCGCCCTCGAGGCGGGTGCCCGTGGCGAGCACTTCGAGGGCCGTGCCGTCGCCTCCGAGCTCGATGAGGGCGTTGCGGAAGTCCTCGTCGGTGAGGAAATACTGCTCGACCTTTTTGCGGCGCACGCGGTAGAGCGGCGGTTGGGCGAGGTAGATGTGGCCGCCGCGGATGAGCTCGGCCATGTGGCGGAAGAAGAAGGTGAGCAGCAGGGTGCGGATGTGGGCGCCGTCCACGTCGGCATCGGTCATGATGATGATCTTGCCGTAGCGGCGCTTGCTGAGGTCAAACTCTTCCAGGCCGATGCCGGTGCCGATGGCGAGGATGAGCGTCTGGATTTCGTCGTGGCTGAGCATCTTGTTGATGCGGGCTTTTTCGACGTTGAGTATCTTGCCCTGGATGGGCAGGATGGCCTGGAAGCGAGCGTCGCGGCATTGCTTGGCGTTGCCGCCGGCGCTCTGGCCCTCGACGATGAACAGCTCGGTGGTCTCGACGTCGCGGCTGGAGCAGTCGGCCAGCTTGGTGGGCAGGTTGCCGCTGCTGAGGGCGCTCTTTCGGCGGGTGAGGTCGCGTGCCTTGCGGGCGCTCTCGCGCGCTTCGGCGGCCATCGTGGCTTTCTGCACGATGGTCTTGGCTTCTTTGGGGTTTTCTTCCAGGTAGGTGCCGAGCCGCTCGTTGACGATGGATTCGACGATGCCCTGCACCTCGCGGTTGCCGAGCTTGGTCTTGGTTTGGCCTTCGAACTGCGGCTCGGGAATCTTGACGCTGATGATGGCGGTGAGGCCCTCGCGCACGTCCTCGCCCTCGGGCGTGCGGTCGCCCTTGAGCAAGTTTTCGGCCTTGGCATAGGCGTTCACGGTGCGGGTGAGTGCGGAGCGGAAGCCGTAGAGGTGCGTGCCGCCTTCGATGGTGCTGATGTTGTTGACGAAGGAGAAGACGTTTTCGCTGAAGGTGCTGTTGTATTGCATGGCCACTTCGACGTGGACGTCGTTCTCGGCCTTTTCGAAGTAGATGACGGCGGCGTGGAGCGCGGCCTTGCCTTCGTTGAGGTGCTCGACGAAGGCGGAGATGCCGCCTTCGTAGCAGAAGTCGCGCTCCTTGTCGGTGCGCTCGTCCTTCACCACGAGGTGCACGCCGCGGTTGAGGAAGGCCAGCTCGCGCGCGCGGCTGACGATGGTGTCGAAGTTGAAGTCTATCTCGGGGAATATCTGGCCATCGGGCCTGAACGTGGTGGTGGTGCCTGTGGTCTTGCTCTTGCCGATCACCTCGACTTCGCTGGCCGTGATGCCGCGCTCGTAGCGTTGGTGGTAGACGCTGCCCTCGCGGCGCACTTCCACGGTGCACCATTCGCTGAGTGCGTTGACCACCGACACGCCCACGCCATGCAGGCCGCCGGACACCTTGTAGGTGGCGCGGTCGAACTTTCCGCCTGCGTGCAGCGTGGTCATGATCACATCGAGCGCCGACTTGCCTTCGGTGGGGTGCATGTCTACGGGGATGCCGCGGCCATTGTCGGTCACGGTGACGCTGCCATCGGCGTTCACCTGCACCTGAATCTCCGTGCAGTAGCCGCCCATGGCTTCGTCGATGGAATTGGCCACCACCTCTTCGACGAGGTGCTGGAGGCCGCGGCTTGCGGTGTCGCCAATGTACATGGCCGGCCGCATCCGCACGCCTTCGATGCCGGGAAGCACCTTGATGTTGCTGGCGTCGTACGTGGGTCCGTTCGGTTCCGACATAGGGGGTCCTGATCAGCTTTGGGTCATCGGCGCAGGCTGAAACACGATGTCCTGGATATGCACGCTGGGCAGCTTCTTTCTCAAGTCATCGAGTATCCGCTGCTTGGAGAACGTGCGGAGTTCGTGGAGATGTGCCGCGGAGTTGACATCGACATGGAGTTTGTGGCGCGTGAAGCCAGCCACGCGGGTGTGGCGCGAGATATCCGGCCCCACCACTTCTTCCCACGCGCTGTAGATTTCCAGGTTCTTGAACTTGCTTGTGAGTCCACTCGAGCGGAGGAAGCCGCGGAGTATCTCACCCAGGCGCTCCGGCTTTCGGCGGTCGTTCATTCGCGGCTGACCGGCATGACGACGTAGAGGAAATCCCGCCCCGCACGGAAGAGTCCGGCGCTGTTGCCATCGCGGAACTCCATGCGCACCGTCTCGTCCGATACCACCCGCAAGAAGTCCGTAAGGAACTCGGGGCCGAAGCCGATCTCGACTTCGGTATCCTTGTATTCCACCGCCAGCTCCACTTTCGCCTCGCCGGTTTCGGGTGCGGCGGAGCTCACCGTGATCTTGTCGCTCCCCATGCGGAGGAACACCGAGCTGGATTCCTCGCTCGTCACCAGGGCCGCGCGCCGCACGGCGGAGTGGAGGCCTTCGCGGCTCACATCCACCTTCTTGTCGCAGTCCTTGGGTATCACCGTATCGTACGGTGGGAAGTGGCCTTCCACCAGCAGCGCGCTCACGGTGGCGCGCTGGGTCTGGGCCACGATCTGATTCTCACCGATGTTGAAGCGGATTACTTCTTCTTCGTCCGTGAGCACGCGGATGATCTGCTCGAGGGCCTTCGTAGGCACGATCACCGAGGCCTCGGCTTTGCTGGTGTCTCTGGCTTTGCGCTCGATGAGCGCCAGGCGACGGCCATCGGTGGCCACCATCTGCACCTTCTTAGGCTCCACCACGAGCAACACGCCATTCAATGCGTAGCGGTGCTTGCCCTTGTGGGCCGCAAAGGTGGTCTTCGACACCATCTCGACGAAGTCGCCGCGGTCGAACTCGTAGGCATTGCTGTCGTCGAATGCCGGAATCTCGGGGAAATCGTCCGCACTCTCGGTCGGCAGCTTGAACTCGCTGTCGGACGACACGATCTGGCAGTGGCCGTCCGCGGCGGTGATGACCACGGTCTCGTCGCGGGTTTCGTGAAGGATGGAGTTGACCCGATTGTGGGGAACCGCTGCCTGGCCTTCCTCGTCGATGGTCACGCCAGCCACACGAAAGCGGATGCTCACTTCGCGGTCCGTGGCCAGGAGTTCCAGATTCCCATCGGCGGTGTTGGCCAGTACGTTGGCGAGGATGGGTCGGGTGGGTCGAGAGGGGACGATGGCGCCAAGAATCTGGAATGCCTCTTGTAGCGCGGCCGTGGGCGCGGTGATCTTCATTGAGACCCAGCCTCCATCTGAAGACAGTGAAATCCGGGGGTTCCGAGGGGAGAGATTCGATGCCTCTTATTCTTTTTATTATAGAGGTACAAAGTACTTAATGCAAGTACTAATATAGGCGGTGGGTAGTGTGGAAAACAGGGCGGAGTATGGTCGTAAGTGTCTCTTTTATTGTGCCTTACGCCGAGAGATTTCGTGTTGATCGCCGGGGGTACCCTGTGGCAGGGTGGTGAGGATTCGCCGCAGTTACCCCCACGGGCCACCAAGCGACTACGGATGGGATCACTTACCCCCGAATCATCCCCGATTGAGACACACCTTATGGGCAGTTGCGCCGTAGGGGACCCTACGGTTACCCACAGGCCAGAGGGGCGTGGCAAGGTGGCCATGGGCAGACAAGCGCTGCGGAACATGCGCGACGTGGAATAGCAAGAACGCAAGAGAGGAGTCCCCCCACGTGATGTGTGGCGGCTGTGTGGTGCCGGCGTGTCGCTACCGCCTGCTGCGGAGCTGGGTGGTCAGGCGTTCGATCGAGGCGTTGACCGAGGGATCGTGCTGGATGAGGCCGCGTATCTTGTCGCAAGCGTGCATGACGGTGGTGTGGTCGCGTCCACCGAAGTAGCCGCCGATCTCGGACAGCGATTGATGGGTGAGTGTGCGGGCAAGGTACATGGCCATCTGGCGGGGGTGGGTGAGCGACTTGGAGCGCCTCTTGGACTGGAGTTCGGAGAGCTTGACGTGGAACTCGGCGGTGATCGTGCGCACGATATCGTCCATGCCGATGATTGTGGCGGCCTGCTGGACGGTGTCGCGAAGGGCCTCTTCGGCAAGCGCCAGGTCGATGTGCGCATTGGTCACGGAGGCAAAGGCGATGACCTTGGTGACGGCGCCTTCGAGTTCGCGGATATTGGTGTCCACGTGCTCGGCGATGAAGTGGATCACCTCGTCGGGCAGGTGGCGGCCGCGCACGTCGGCCTTCTTGCGCAGGATGGCGACGCGGGTCTCGTAGGTGGGCGGGTCCACGCGGGCCACGAGGCCCCACTTGAAGCGGGAGACGAGGCGCTCCTCGAAGTTGGGCAGCTCCTCGGGCGGGGTGTCGCTCGAGATAACGATCTGCTTCTCGGCGTTGCGGAGGGTGTTGAAGGTGTGGAAGAGTTCTTCCTGTGTCATCTCGCGGCGGCCGCGGCTGAGAAAGTGGATATCGTCGATGAGGAGTATGTCGAGGCTGCGGTAGAGGTTGCGAAACTTCTCACGCTCGTTGTGCTGGATGGACGAGGTGAAGTAGTTCATGAAGTTTTCGCAGGAGAGGTAGACGATGCGGGCGCTGGGGTCCTTCTGCACGAGCCAATGGGTGATGGCCTGCACGAGGTGTGTCTTGCCGAGGCCCACACCGCCATGGATAAACAGGGGGTTGTAGGCGTGTGCGGCGCTGTCGCAGATGGCCATGGCGGCGGCGTGGGCGAGCTGGTTGGTGGGGCCGACGACGAAGTTCTCGAAGGTGTAGTGGCGATTGAGGCGGGCGGCCCAGTCCACAGGGTAGTAGGCGCGCGGCGCGTAGGTGTTGGCGCTGCTGGTCAGGAGGCGTGTGACCGTGTCCGGCGGCGGGGTGGCTACGGCCGTGGGCGGTTCTTCGGCGCGTGGCCGGGCGGCGTCGGGCTGCACGAGGAACTCGATGGCGGGTTTCCAGCCAGTAACGCGGTGGACGGCCTGCTCGATGGCGCCCTGGTAGTGGCGGCGCAGCCAGTCCTGGTAGAACGAGTTGGGCACGGAGAGCGAGAGGGTGTCTTGGGAGAGATGGCTGGCTCGAACGTTCCGGAACCACGTGTCGAATTGCTGAGGGCGAACGCTGCGGCTGATCTCTTCAAGTATCGCATCCCACGAGGGTTCGGGAGCTGCCATCGTGAAGGGGCCTTTCTTTTCCACAGGTTGTCCACACGAGGAGCACTACCGAAAAAGTGAGGAGCCGCAAGGAGGGAAGACACGGGACGCCGGCGGCTCTCCCCGGTTCCGCCGGCAGCGAGCGCAGCGGGCCAGGAGTCACAAGAGAAGAATAAGTAAAGACTTACAGCGAGAAGCGAGTCTGCCGCCAATTCCCAGCCCTCGGCGGAAACACTGCCCCTCCTTCTCGTGGACCCCGCTGTGTACTACGCGCGCCGTGCCCTGTGTGATGCGGTTATTCACATTTCGGTCTGTGCGTGAATCAGGTACCAGACGACAAGACGCAATCTTAACAGCGCCGTCACAATGAGTCAAATGCAAAAAAGCGCACGACAGGAATTGTGGACGGGGGCACCCGCGCGCAGAAAGACGCAAGCCCATTGGAGTCCTGCAAATAATGCGCGAGCCGCGCGTCAGGAAGGGAGAGAAAAAAAAGTGCAACCCACGTGTTATCCACAACGAACTCACACGGTGGATTCCTGCGCGCTTTTCGCGCGTTTCCGTACGCTCCGGCGCCGTGCGGCGAGGAGAGATCAGACGTAAGATCAAGGGGGGCAACGCGCTGCATCCTAGCGTCGGCGCGATTGGCTCGCGAGCTCGTCACCGGCGCCGTGCCGGCGGAATTTCGCCAGCACCCACCCTCCTGCATGCGAGATCACATAGAGCAGCGAGAGAAGGAACACGAAGGGGGCTGCACTCGAGTCGGTGAACGGCAGCAGATGGCGGGGTATGCCCGTGTAGGGGTCGGGCGCAAACCACTGCGCATCCACGATCAGGCCCACCACCACCACCAGGGAAAGTATGAATGTCGCCGTCCAGAACTTCACGCGCGTTCTCCTCTCTGTGGATTATACGGCCAGGGCCCAGTGTGTCAAGGTCAGGCGCCGGATGCGGCGGCCTGCTATAATGGAAGGACGGAATGGAGGAGAGGCTTTCGTGCGAACCGATGCGTTCGATTACCACCTGCCGCGCGAGCAGATCGCGCAGCACCCGCCCGAGCGGCGCGACGAGTCGCGCCTGCTCGTGCTCCACCGCGCCACGGGCCGCCGCGAGCACCGTCGCTTCAGCGACATCGCGGAGTATCTGTCGGCGGGCGATACACTTGTGGTGAACGACACGGAGGTGCTGCCCGCCCGGCTGGTGGGCGCGCGCGCCACGGGCGGATGGGTGGAAGTGCTCCTGGTGTCGCCCATCGAGGCCGCAGGTGGACCCCACCGCGCCGTGTGGCGGGCCATGGCCAAATGTCGGGGCCGCTTGGTGGAAGGCGAGACACTCGCCTTCGAGGGCGGCGCCCTCACGTGCATCCTGCGCGCGAAGCATGGCGGAGGGAACGTGGAGTTGACCTTCGACCACTCGGCCGAGGAGGTGCTGACAGCGCTCCGGGCCGTGGGGCGCGCGCCGCTGCCGCCGTATATCCGCCGTCCCCGAGGCGACGACTCCGACCGAGCCATCGATCGCCAACGCTACCAGACAGTCTACGCCGCCCGTCCTGGGGCGATCGCCGCGCCCACGGCAGGGCTTCACTTCACGCCCGAACTCCTCGCCCTGCTGGCGGACAAGGGCATTGGGAGGGCCACCGTGACGCTTCACGTGGGGCTAGGCACGTTCAAGCCCGTGACGGCCGACCACGTGGCCGACCACGTGATGCACGCGGAGTACTACGAGTTGAGCGCCGAAGCTGCCGCCGCAATTCAGGCCACACGCCACGCTGGGGGCCGCGTGGTGGCCGTGGGCACCACCGCCACGCGAGTGCTCGAAGCGGCCGCGCCCCTGCGGGGCGGCATACCCCCTGGCGACGGTCTGTGGCCCCCATGCCCCGCATGCAGGCCCCCGCTATCGCGAGAGGTCGCGCCGGCCGCAGGCCCGCTGGCTGCCACGGCGGGTTGGACGGACATCTTTATCACGCCGGGCTACGAATTCCGGCTGCTGGACGGGCTGGTCACCAACTTTCACCTGCCCCG
>JADHXT010000099.1 GCA_016782825.1 Candidatus Brocadiia bacterium
CAAGCGCTCTCTGGTGGCGCGAGGCTATCGGGGAGAGTGAGAGCGCGGCGCAGAAGGCCGTGGAGCTTGCCCCCAATGACCCCTCGGTGTACATGGCGGCCGCCCAGGTGGCCCGCAGGGCGGGGCGGCCCGAGGAAGCTGTGCAGCACACCACGAGGGCCATTGAGCTGGACCCGAGTCTCGAACGTGCCCACTTCACGCGCGCCGAAGCGTACGCCGACCTCAACAACTGGGAAGAGGCAATTGAGGACTACTCCACGGCGATCAGGCTGAACGGTCGGTATGCTCGGGCCTACGCCGGACGCGGCAAGGTGCGGCTGTCACAGGGCGACGAACAGGCGGCTCTGGCGGATCTCGACAAGGCCCTGGAACTGAGACCGCGGCTGGCGGATGCTTGGCTGGCAAAGGCCCAGGCGCACCAAGCCCTGGGGCACAACGTCAAGGCGGCCAAGGCGTACCGGGAGTTCATCAAGCTCGCGCCGGATGCCGGCCTCGACCACCTTGTGCCAAAGGCGGAGGAGGAACTGCAGGACTTGGATGTATGACGGCGCGCCCGATCCGGCGCGGTCACCTGCGATCATCGAGCAGGGCCACGCCCGGCAGCAACCTCGCCGTGATCTCCCCAACCGTCACCCCCGCATCGCCCACCTCCACCGACTCCCGGACCTCGATCGCGGCCGTCGTCTCCGCGTGGGGTGATTGGACGTGCAGGCCGTCTATGCTGACGCCCTGGGCGTTTTCGAGAATGACCGCGCCCGTCTCGCGGGCGGGCGTGCAGCCCTTCCGGTACTCGATGCGGTTGCCTGAGATACTGACACCGTCGGCCGCGCCGACGTAGATGCCTGCGCCGGGCGGATTGATGATGGTGTTGCCCTCGATGGCGATGTTACGAAGCGTCCGCTGCCCGGCGAGCTTGAAGCCTCGCGCCGTGGCGTTGGCCTGTATCGCGGCACCCATGTGTCCCTGCCCATAGCCCAGCGCATACCCGACGTCACGGATGACGTTGTTCCGCACAACCACGTTGCTCGGCACCACGCCCTCAGGCCAGTCGGCGCAGTCGGCGATCACGATTCCCAAGCCCGCGACGCGCTCGATGACGTTGTCTTCAACGACCCCATCCGTCGCCTTGATGTAGACCGCGTGTCGCCGGTGGTTGCGGAACACATTGTTGCGGATCTGAAATCCAGCGCCGCAGCGGGACAGGTTGTGGATGGTGTCCGCCGTCTTGTTGTCGGGGCCGGCAATGATGCCCTCGACGGGCATACTGAGCGTGACCATCAGGCCCCCGCGCTGCCGCTCGACTGTCTCCGCCGTTGCCTCGCCCCGGATGATGCCCGCGCCCGACTCGACCACACGCAGCCTGTCGCCCGGTTGGATGATGCCGCCCCTGACGAGCACCAGCTCCGTCGGCGAGACGACCTCCTTCACAACGTTCGGCGGGTAGTAGATGTTGATGCTATCGTCGGCCATGCCCTCGAAGAAGCAGTTCTCGATGGTCGGGCCGGTAATGTTCTGCTGGACATGGATGCCGTCGGCGTCGGAGGTCAGGAGTCGGTCCGTGCCGGGCTTGTGCCGGACCTGCAGGCCGTCGAAGTGGATCGCATCGCTCGCCACCGAACCGGTCACCAACCCCGGCGCTGAGTAGACCGTGAAGTTGCGGACACCGCACTGCTTGCTGTGGAAGAAGAACGCCGCCCCGCCCGGGCCGCCGCGAGCCATGTAGACGAACCGGTCTCCGGGCTCCATGAACCGCACGTTCCGCCGATTCCCCGCGGTCGGGTGCATTCGCCAGACGCGGCCCTCTACGTGCTCCCACGATTCCATGAAAGTGTGGTCCGGGGCGCCGGCCTTGAGGAGGCGCTTCTTCCGGTCAAAGACCATTCCCCACTTCCCGAAGGGCTCCGGCGCCTGCTCGAACATCGGCATCGAGAGGTCCGGGTAGCCCTCCTGGAGCTCGAAGTCGAAGGTCCCGCCCTCCACATCGACCGCGACGATGTGCCCCTGGGTGAACGGGAGCGGGTCCCAGTCCACCGCCATGTCGGCGACCGTCACCCCTTCGCAGACCCCCAGGAAGAAGCACCCCTGCCGCGGGTTAGTGACCACCAGGAGCGTCTTTGTGCCCTGGCCGCGCACGGTGATGCCCTTCGCCTCGCCGATGGTGATGGCTGCGCTCTCGCCCTCATCGCCCTCGACCCGGTATGTCCCGGCGTCCAGGACTACCTCCGCTCCCGGCCCGGCCTCGATCGCCGCGGCGATGGCCGCCTCTATGCCCGGCGCCGAGTTCTCCTCCGTGCCCGGCACCGCGCCGTAGTCCTTCACGTGAAACATCGCGCCAGCGGCTGTCCCACTCATCAATGCCGCCCCCAGTAGCAGCGCCCCGGCCACCCGGGCCCAGCGCTGCATCGTGTGTGTCTTCATGTTGTTCCTTCCCAGGATTGGCTATCCCGCATCCTCCACCTGATGCTGCACCTCACAGACCTCTCCTGACAGCACATCCTGCACCCTCACCGTCTCACCGATGGCCGCCGACTCCAGGACCGCGTAGATGATCGCCACAGCCCGCAGGCCTAGCTCGCCAGGGACCTCCGGCTCGCGGCCGTTGCGGATGGCGCTGATGAAGTCTGCGACCTCCGCCGCGATGAGTCGCCGATCGGTGACCGGGCCCTCCTCGGAGTAGCTCCCCAGTGGTCCGCCCCAAAGCTCGGTCTCGATGTCATTCAGCGCGAACTCGGGCGCCCGCTCCAGCAGCGCCTCGCCCTCCACAACCTCCCCCTCCAGCCGGACCTTCGGCGCGCCGCCGGAGCGACCCGAGGGCGCCTCCAGCGTCCCCAGCGTCCCGAACACGTGCCGCTGGAACATCCCCGCCCCCGTGCAGCCGAAGTGCAGAACCCACGTCCCCTGCACACCGTTCTCGAAGCTCAGCGCGGCGGAGAAGCAGTCGTCCGACTCGACGGGGACCTCGGTGTCCGGGCCGTCGGCCCCGACCCCGAGCCGCGTGGGCCAGACCTGCTTGCTCTGAGCGTAGACGCTCTCGATTCGGCCCAGGAGCATCTCGAACATGTACGCCTGGTGGATGCCCACGTCGAGGGCCAACCCGCCCTCGGAGAACGCGTGCCTCCAGACCGAGGCTACAATGCGCCGCCCGCTCATGACCTGGTTCTGCAACACGAAGTGAGGGTCTCCGATGAGCCCGCTGCCGATGAGGTGCTTCACGAGCCGATTCACGGGGTCGCGCCGGTTGTTCTCGGCGACCGCCAGAACCCGCTCCGCCTCGCGCGCGGCCTTGATGATCGCCTGGCCTCGCGCCACGGTGAGGCCAAGCGGCTTCTCACACAGCACGTGTACCCCGGCCTCGAGCAGCGGGACGGCAATCGGGTCGTGCAGCCGATTCCCCGTCACCAGGTCGGCCGCCTCAATGTCCGGCTCGGCCGCCAGCGCCTCCTGGGCTGTCGCGTAGGTCGCCGGCCTCAAGCCGAGCAGCTCCTCAGCCTCAGCCGCAACCGCCTCAGCGATGTCAGCCTGCGGGTCACAGATAGCCCGCAGCTTCAGCGACCCAGGGCTCACCCGCTCCAGCTCCCCGTATCCTCGCAGGTGCCTCGCACCCATCATCCCGCAACCGACCAGCATCAGATTCAGCGGCTCCATTGGTTCACTCTCCCAGTCCGTCTTGGGCGGCGTTGAGCAGCTTCATGAACTCCCGCATCCACGGCGCATTGTCCCAGAACGTCCTGGCGGTCACCAGGTTGCCGTCCACCACCACCTCGCTATCCTCGTAGAGCCCACCCGAGAACTCGGCATCATACTGGCACTTCGCGACAGTGGTCACGCGCTTCCCGCGGATCACGTCCGCCGCAGCGATGATCTCGATCCCATGACACACCGAGCCTATCGCCTTCCCCGACTCCGCGAAATGGCGCGTGATGGCCATGAGGTCCTGGTCATACCGCAGGTACTCAGGCGCCCTTCCGCCGGAGATTATGAGGCCCACGTACTCATCGGGCTTCACATCCCTGAAAGCGATGTCGCTCGGGAAGTTGTAGCCCTTCGACTCGATGGTGATGTCCCAGTCCGCGTGCCGGTCGTGCTGCACGAGGTGGTAGACGCGCTTCTCCGGCCCCGCCACGACACACTCGTAGCCGTCTTCCTGCACGCGGAAGTACGGGTACAGCGTATCCGTCACCTCAGCCGCATCGCCGATGATCAGCAGTACCTTGCCCATGTGCCTGACTCCTCCCGGCCCCGCAGCACCGCAGGGCCCGAGGGATTTCCGGTCCCTCGTAGGGCACACCTCTTCTCTGCATTCGTCCGTCAGCGCCGCCATTGTGGTATTTGGGATAAGCGCCGGGCAGGTGAAGATAGGAGGGGAGGGAACCCTTCCACATTAGCGGGCGCGTCCCGCGAGGGGTGCAGCGATGGCTCATTATGAAGGGGAACCCGTCCACCGTGGCCCGGTGTGCATCTGCGGCCCGAGCCTCCCGGGATTCGAGGAGGCCCGTGACGCCGCCGATGTAGACACATCGGACTGGTACGAGCGGGCGGCCGTCACCGACGACGTGCTCTACTTCGCCGTCGCCGTTGCCGAGACGCAAGGCCCTATAGGCGAGGTGATTCTGCACGACCTCGAGCCCGGCTCGGGGAAAGCGTGCGTCCACGCGCACCTCTTCCAGGCAGAATCGCGCAGTAGCGGACACGGCGAGCATGCGCTCAAGGCGATCATCGAGTATGCCTTCAAGCACGCGAAACTGAAGGAGCTCACGTTGGTCGTCAAGGAGGGGAACTTCCCGGCCCGGCGCTGCTACGCGAAGTGCGGCTTCCAGCAGGTGGACCGGGATGATGATGACAGGTCGCAGGTCATCATGTGCATGACCCGTGACCAGTGGCGGCGGATGGTCGATGAGGAGGAGTGGTGAACGGTGCGACGGGGCAGGCTACTGGTTCTTCCCCCGAGCTGTGATCCTGCAGGTCTCCACCACTTGGTCGTCCTCGATCAGGTGCAACTCCTCATAGAGGTTGAGGGCTGTGCAGATGCGTGGCGGGATCAGTTCCAGCTTCTCGCCGATGCGTACTTCGCGTGAGGCGCCTTCCAGGTTCAGGTAGCCGTGCTCGTCGTTGATGCTGTCGAGGTATCCCCCAGGTCCGCCCCGCACGAAGCCGTAGCCCGGTGTGACGCGCTTGACCTGGTTCGCGAGGGCCTTGGAGCCCGCGTCGACGATGGCCCGGCCGGGGCTGGGGAGGCTGATGACGGTGGTGAGGATGGCGGCCGAGATGTCGGTCACCTCGCACACGCCCAAGTCGACCTGGTTGCGGTCATAGAAGACGTACGTGCCGGGGCGAATCTCCGTCAGCCCGACGCCCTCGCCGTAGAGGGGAGCCGCGGGGGTGCAGCCGCCGCTGATACGCCGGACATCGTGACCGAGGCCGCGGAGCTCATCGGCTACCTGGAGGAGGAGCCGCCCCTCGGCGGCCACCAGCGGCACGCGCTCGGCGTCGGTGGTGACGCTGTAGGTCATCGGCGCGTAGCCCATCACCCCGACCACCTCGAGGCCGGGCAGACCCGCAACCGTGTCGGCGAGGTCTGCAGCCCCCTCCGGCTGGACGCCGCAGCGGTGGGCGCCGATGTCGACCTCCACGATGACCTCCAGCGGATGCGCCGGCGAGCCGACGTGCTCCGAGTAGCCTCGCGCGACCGTCACGCTGTCACAGGCGACGGAGACGCTCGCCCGCTCATTCAGTGCCCGGAGCCTCGCCAGCTTCCGCCCGCCGACCACCTCGTTGGCGATGAAGACATCCCCCACTCCCCCGTCGACCATCGCCTCGGCTTCGCTGACCTTCGAGGCGGTCACGCCCGCCGCTCCGGCGTCGAGCTGCATGTGCGCGATCTCCGGCGTCTTGTGGGCCTTGCAGTGGGGCCGCATCTCCAGGCCCGCTGCGGTGGCGGAGCGGGCGACGCGGTCGATGTTGGCCCTGAGCGTGGGCAGGTCGACGACCAGCGCGGGCGTGTCGAGGTCATGGAGCCGGGGACTCGGCATTGGGACAGCCTCCGGAGGAGTCGCCCCGGACGGGGCAACGCATGATTCGGGACGGTCAGTAGTCGGGGGTTCCCTGCCAGCGGAGCGTGGCCTCCCCGCCCGTGAGAGCCTCGAGCATCTTCGCAGCGCTCTCGTGGCGCTCCTGAGGCGACTTCGCCAGAGCGCGGGTGACAACCTGGGGCGTGTTCGCGGTGAGGGGAAGCCCCAGGGCACGCAGGTCGGGCGGCGGTGTGGTCGCGTGGTGCAGCATGACCTGCATCGCGTCGTCGGAATCGAAGGGCGGGGCGCCGGCCAGCATGGTGTAGAGGAGGCACCCGAGCGAGTAGACATCGCTGCGCTGGTCGAACTCGTCGCCCCGGCAGGCCTCCGGTGAGAGGAACCGGACGTCGCCCAGCACGTCCAGCGGAGAGGACGCCGCGGCCTGGATCTCCCGCTCGGCGAGCAGCATGGGCCCGCGTTCCTCCAGCCGGCACACGCGGTCGAAGCCGCCCAGGTAGGGGTGGCGGTCACGGGCGAACATCACGCAGCGCGGGCTGACGTTCCTGTGGACGATGCCTCGCTCATGGAGGGCGGCCAGCGAGCGACACAGCGCAGCCGCGATGGCCACCGCGCGGTCTTCGGGGAGCGGGCCCTCACGTATGAGCTGCTGCTCCAGTGTCTCCCCCAGAAGCGGCATGGCGTAGGCAGGGGTCGAGCCGTCGCCGCGGTAGGCCTGGAGCATCGTCACGATGCCCTCCACCGGCGGGTCCTCCTCCGAGAGCGTCTGCAGCAGGTGCATCTCATTTCGGAAGAGGCGCCTGACCGCCTCGGAGGAGCGGTCGCTCTCGGCGTCATCGGCAGTCGAGACCGGGCGCGGGGGCTGGACGTGCTTCACGGCATGGGGCTCGCCGGTCTGGCGGTGGAAGCCGCGGTAGACCTTGGCATAGCGCGCCGACGCCACGAGCACGGTGTCGTCGTAGAACGTCCACCAGCGATTCGGGTCGGGCGGCTCGCCGCCGGGCGACGGCGGGCGAGGGCGGAGGTCCAGGAGCTCGAGCCCGGGTCGGCCGGAGGCCGTGGGGACGGCAAGCTGCGGTGCCTCGGGTTCCTCCTCGGTGGCTTCCTGGACCGCGAGCAACTCCTCCAGCGCGGCGGCCAGCTCGCCCCCGTTCGCATAGCGCTCGCCGGGGTTCTTCGCCAGGCAAGCGTCGACGATGTCCTCGAGCTCGGAGGGAAGCGCCGGCACGCGCGATCCGAGCGGCTCGGCCTGTAGCGTCACATGGGCCATCATCGTGGCCAGGTGTGTCGGGCCCTCGAAGGGCGGCACGCCGGCGAGCATCTGGTACAGCACGCAGCCGGCCGAGTAGACGTCCGCCTCCGGCCCGACCTCCTGGCGCTGTACGGCCTCGGGGGCGACGTGGTGTGGAGAGCGCGCCGTGGGCGGGCCGTCCGTCTCGGCCACCTCGGCTGGCTCGGCCATACCTGCCGCGACGAGTGTCACCTCGCCTGCCTCATCGACCCAGATGTTCGAGGGCCTCAGGTCGCCATGCAGCTCCCCGACCTCGTGCAGCATCGCCAGCGCCGCAGCGACATTGCCAAGTAGACGCGTGGCCCCATCGTGGGGCAAGGTCCCCTCGCGCTCCAGCACGGTTGAGAGCGGCTCGCCGGCGGGCGGCTTGTAGGCGACGTAGTAGGCTTCCTCATCGATGCCGACGTCGACGATTGGGCACATAGCCTGAGTGGTCTCGCGGAGCTGGCCGGTCCTCCGTTCGAAGGCCTCGGGGAACCCGAGCGCGTCGGAGACGTCCCGACGGAAGGTCAGCAGCAGGACCTCGCCCTGCTCCGGGTGGGTCGCTTGGTGGAGCACGTACGCCTCATGGGCGGCGAGCGTGCCGCGGACCTCGTACGGCCCGTAGCGGGCGCCCTCCTCCCGCGCCGACACGGATGCCAGGCGGTCCCGGACATCGAAGAGGCCCGAGTCCCGGCGCATGACCTCCTGCAGTATGCGCGTCGCCTCGCGGTTGCGGCCGGCGTCCTGAGCCACGACCCCGGCCAGGTACATGTCGATTGTCACATCCGGGCTGGGGGGAAGTGCGCGCAGGTGGCGGAAGGCCTCATAGGCGTGGCTGGAGCCGATGCGGGCGCGGGCGTACTCCACGCGGCTGGCATTGTCCTGAGGGTCGGCTTCGAGGAGGCGCCCGAAGATCGCAGCGGCCTCCTCGTTGTAGGCGTAGTGGGCGGCCAGGGCGCCGACGTAGTGCTGGAGCTCGCGGTCATTGGGCGCGGTCTTCGCGGCCAGCCGCAGGGGAGCGAGAGCCTCCTCGGGGGCCCGCTCCCCCCGGAGGCGGTAAGCCCTGCCAAGGTGGGCGGCGACGGCCGGGGCCTGTTCGTCCTCGGGGTGCTCGTCGAACCACGACCGGCAGGCCTCGACGGCGGCGTTGGTCTCCCGCCCGCACTCGAGCGCCAGGCGGACGACGCCGTCCCTGACCTCGCGGTCATCAGGGCGCAGCACGGCCAAGCGCTCGTAGAGCTCCGCGGAGCGGGTGGCCCCCACGCCGACCCTATCGTACGCCTGGGCGAGGGCGCGGAGGATCGGGACGCTGTTGGGCGTACGCTTCAGAGCGCCCTCGTAGGCGGCGATGGCGGAGGGGGCGGCCGACTTGGCCAGGAGGTAGAGCCGCGCGGCCACTGACGGGAGAACCCGCGCCAGCAATGCCAAGAAGGTCGGGTAGAAGAGGGCGAGGATGATGCCGGCGATCCACTTGAGCCCGGTAGCATGGCGCCGGACGAAGGTCTCCGCCCAGATGCCCCAGGGCGACGGGCCCTCGACGCCATGGTGCCTCAATATGAGAGCGGCGCTCCGCTTCTCGGTGGGCGTCCGGGCGAGGTCCAGGGACTTGCGGGCGTGCTCGACGGCCGCCTCCTTGTCCCCGAGCACCTCGCAGACCGTTGCCAGCTCGGCGCGGGTCGCGGAAGTGTCCCCCTCGGGACGCGCCAGGGCCTGCTCCAGGTAGGTGCGGCTCTTCTCATGCTGGGAATCTCGCATGAAGAGCAGACCCACCAGGTAGGCCGGCAGAGGGTTTTCGGGCTCGTCCTCATAGAAGGTCAGCAGTACGGCGCGGGCGCCGGGGGTCTCGTCGAGTCCGTCGAGGTAGGCCAGCCGGCAGTCGGGCTCCGAGCCCACGTCGCCGGGGACGCTGCGCGCCCGCTCGTAGTAGTACCGAGCGCGCTGGAAATTGTGGCGCTCTCGGAAGACACGGGCCAACGTGAGCTCGCACTCGAGGAGGCGGGCCGCCGAGCCGCCGGGGTCGTCGCCCTTGGCGCGGGCGCGGTAGATATCGGCTGCCCGACTGAGGCACACACTACCGATGGAGGGGAGGCCCGTCTCGGCGAGGCTGACGCCAATGCGGACGTGGGTCGCCGCGAGGTCGCGGCCGGAGGTGAAGTAGGTGACCGTGACCCATGCGAGCAGGCCGACGACCACCACGAGAATCGCAGAGCGCGGACGAAGCACAGCCTATTCTCCCCACCGGGCCCGTGAGGGCGCCACCTGCCGGCCGGTCACTCCACCCTGAATGTCATCGGCCCGCCGTAGGCGATGTCCGATTCGTTCATGACCTCGACGATGTAGGTGCCCGGAGCGAGGCCCTGGCCCTCGGGAGGGTTGAGCTGGGCCGAAGCGGATCCGGAGCCGGCCTTCAGCTCGGTCTGCGTCTCCTCGGTGGACTCCACGCCGATTGGGTCCTTGTACTGGACCTTCACCTTGGCCACCTGGCTGGGCTTGGCTCCGGAGTAGCGGAACCAAACGTACACGGTCGAGTCTGCGGCGGAGAAGGTCTCGCGCGCGTCGACGGGATTGCCGCTCCCATCGATCTGGGCGCAGATCTTGCGCTCAGGGATGGAGAAGGGCTCCTGCCCGCACCCCCCAACGAGCACAGCTATTCCGGCAACCAACAGCGTGTGGAAAATGGCATAGAGCCGCCCTGTGTGCTTCATTCGAATGACCTCCGTAGGTCCCTGCAACGGGGTCGGTGCTGTGAACCGGGCTCCATGGCCTGTCAGCAACAGGCTGTGCCGGAAGTATAGCACACGCCGCTTCGGCGCGGCAAGCGACCTGAGGCACCCGACCGCTGTCCTACTTCACGCGGACGATATCGATGTTATACCGCAGACGGTCGGCCTTCACGGAGAGGAAATGGTGGAATCC
>JADHXT010000100.1 GCA_016782825.1 Candidatus Brocadiia bacterium
GGGGGTATCCACGGGCCGCGAGCTGGTAGTTGCCAATCATCGCTCCACCGAGGCAAGCTCGGTGGGGGCGAGTCCCATCCTTGGGCTTCAGCCGAACCCCGCGCGGGTAAGGGACCGCCTTGGCCCACCCAACGCCTCATGGGGGCGTCACGCGGCCATTGAGGGCCCGCTGGCGTGTTGCGTGCGCCAGGCCGCGCTTGATTTGGGGCTAGACCGGGAGCCCTTCTGAAACGCCCATCCTACTGCCTCGCCAGGAAGAGTCAACCGTGCTGGTCCGCGCCGCCTTCTTGACACACCCTGCCCGCCGTGCTATACGCCACTTGGCGCCTGGCATCACGGCATCCCACACTCCCCTCAACGCGGAGGGCACCATGACCGCGCCCGCCATCGACCTCGACGCCCTCAAGGCCCTGGCGGTTCTCGACGCCGAGCAGCGCCGCTGCGAAGAACATCTCCGGGGACTCGACGCCCACACCCGCGACAAGATCCGCCGCCTCTTCAAGCTCGCCGGCGTCCCCCTCATCCCCACCGGCGACCACTGGGACGTGGCGGCCGAGCAGCTCGGGCCCGCCGTGCCCCCACCCACCGGCAAGGGAGCCAAGCCCGGCAGCAAGGGCTCGAGACGACGCCGCAAGCCCGAACCCCGGGAATGGACGATCGAGGACGTCCGCGCCAAGGCCACGCCGATCCAGGTGCGGATCTTCTCCGCCTTCGTTCAGTTGGGCACCCGCACCCTCGGACTCAACGAGATCGCCCGCCACGCCCGCCTGGCGCCCAACGTCATCGCTGCCGCCATGGCCCCCTTCCGCACCCGCAAGGAGGTCACCGGCCGCGAGCCCCTCATGGAGTGCCACAGGCTCTCCTACCGCGACCGCCGCGAGCGCGGCAACCTCTTCGCCATCACCCCCCGCCACTGGCCCCTCGTCCGCCGCGCCTACGCCAACCTCGCTCCCCCTCCCGAGAAGCGGAGCAAGAAGGCCAGCCGCAAGGGGCCGAAGGACGGATGAGGAAGATGCGGGATGCTGGATAGTAGATACTGGATACTGGATACCAGATGCTCGATGCTCTGCGCTCGATACTGGATACTGGACCTGTCCGCCGAAGCCTCGGCGAAGGCGGATGCTCGATCTGAAGCCCCACAGGGGCGTGATGGGATAGCCCAGGGCAAGCGAAGCGACGCCCTGGGTCACCGGCGCCCCCCGGGCCAGCCCTGAAAGGGCGTAACCGCGCGGCCACACAACGCCGTCGCCCTTACAGGGCTTACAGGGCTTGGGTTGGGGTTGGCCTGTACCCAGGGCGTCGCGGCTCGCCCTCGCTCGCCGCTTGCCCTGGGCTATCCCATCTCAGCCCTTCAGGCTGCTCGAACCGTCTCGTTCCCAAGCTCCTGCTTGGAAACGCACGATCTGCACGGCTCCCTTCGGCTCGGCTCAGGGCAGACGGCGTGGGTAGCCGGGATGCCCTTCCGGCTCGTCCTCGATCAGCGGAGCAATCTCGATGGCCGCCTCAAGGGCGTCGATCAACTCGTCGTATCGCTCCAGGCCGAACGGCCCGAGCCCCGGCTCGATGAGATCGATCGCCTTCTTCTTGTGGCTCACCGTGATGACGTCGAGCTCCGCGGGATCAACCAAGTCCCTCATGAGCTGTCGCTTGCCGTACAGGGGCTTCCCGTCGATGAGGACGAGCTCGATGTCTTTGGAGTACGTCTTCAGGAGGCTCAGGAAGGGGTCCGGACCCAGCCTGGGGGCCAGGAACAGGTCGGCCTGGTAGCCCTCTGCGATCCTGCCGAGCATGGAACCGACGCCGGCGACCTTCGCCGCGTCCGACGTGGCCATCTTGAAGAGCTGCCGTGGGGTGATGGCGCCGCCGAGGTGCTTGGCCGAGTATTCATGGGCGACCTTGAGCTCCTCGAGCAGGTTGTCCGAGCCGCTGATCGTCCAGTCGGGCCCCAAGGCGACCGTGACGCCTGCTCCGAGGGCCGTGACCACGTCGGCCGTCTCGCCATAGAGCACGAGGTTGGTCTTGGGAGACCAGACCAGGTACATGTTGTTCTGCGCCATCGTCTGGAAGTTGGCCGGGGTCAGGGCGACGCCGTGGATGATCACGACGCCGGGCATCGTGAGCCCCACAGCTTCGACGAACGGGAACTCCGCCTGAGTTCTGGGATCCGTGCTCTTCCCTTCGGCAACGTGCAGGAAAAGGCGGTTGATGATCCCGTACTGCAGCCCCATTCTGGCTTGGAGAATATAGTAGGGAGGCGCCTGTGTGACATCTTCGACGTACGAGTAGGCGCGCCATGGAGACTCATCGAGGTTGCGGACGAGATAGGGGGCAGGGACCTCGCTCCCCTGAAGCATGGTCGTGCCACCAACCAGGGCCCGGATCTCTCCATACTTGAGGGATCGGCTGTCTAGTCCTGCGTCGATGATCGCCCGACGCGCAGCCTTGACCTCCTCGTCATACTCCTCCCCCTCTCGCCACTCGTAGCGGTTCTCGTAGAGCTTGCCGGAGCGCCACATGGGTATGGAATTCCAGTGACAGTGGTTGTGGGTGTCGATCAGGCCCGGGAAGATGTAGCCCTCGTGCCTGATGCGTATCGCGCTGGGCGGGACCTCTGACTCGCGGTCGCAGATATCCATGATACTGCCGTCGTTGCGATTGACGACGACCCACCCACGACGGGCGCCGTCCTCCGTCACAATCCGCCCCGAAATGGCGTACGGCACGCCTGTTTCGGCTGCCGCGCAGCGTCCAGCGAAGTACGCCTGCGACCACCCGAGGAGCGCCAACGCGACGAGCGCAAACCTGGCGACCATGACCATCTCCCTCTGCTGTGAGAGCACCATCCCGGACCGCCCCACGCAAGGCAACCAGCCCGAGCGCTGTGCGAGGACTCCACCGGCTCCGCGCGGTCGGATCGAGCAGACTCTCCCCCCAGCAGGGGACCCCCGAAGCCGCGCGGAGCAATGCTCCGACCCGGGGGCCCAGCGAAGTTAGTCCGTACGGGATACCCCAGTTGTGCCGCCTGCAAAAAGCGCGCCAGCGATCTCACCCGGAGAGCATTTTCCCTGGACGGTCTGGAACGCGCGGCTCTCCAAGGACTTGTGCTCGCCGGCACTTGCCCCCGGCGATTCCCTCACGCCTGCCACAATGGCGGGCCGGAGGGCCCATGTTGACGAACGTCAACACGGCCATCCCCTCTCTCACGTCCTTTCTGCTCCAAGCGCTTGCCAGCACAGGACTTGGGCCCGCATGTGGGATGTTGACGTTCGGCAACGTCCCGTGGTCGCCTATCAACGTCCGCCGGTGGCTGGAGCGGGCCGACAAGGCGGCCGCCCATCACTGGAAGCTGGAAGCTGGGAAGGCGAGGAACGGATTCCGCGTGCAGGGTTGCACGCCCTGCGTGCCTGGCTTGCGAGGCTCCCCCCATTCGTGGCGATTCGTGCCCATTCGTGGCCTCGGCGTCCGCGTCTTATCCGCGTTCATCCATGGATGGGGGATGGAGGCAGGGAGAGCAGAGACGAGCGGGGGAGCGCCGTGGATGGGCCGGTGATCGCTCTCGCGTAGGACGCGGGGCAGGGCCTGGCCCGATCGCAGTCGAGGGCACGCCCCGCCCACAGCGGTTGGCGAAGGGGAGGCTCAGGGTCAGGGGGGACGACAAGCCAGCGGCTCGTCGCTACGGCAGGAGGGAGACGGCAAGCAGGAGGCCCATCGCTGCGGCAGGAGGCAACGACAAGCCAGCGGCTCGTCGCTACGGGAGAAGGAAGACGACAAGCCGGGAGGCTCGTCGCTACGGCCGAGGGAGGCCGGTGGCCTGTGGACGGCGGACGGCGGACGGCGGACGGCGGGGCCTACCTGGCGCGCATGTAGAGGAACCCGCCGACCACGAGCGCAACGGCCACTACCAGCATGATGATGCGGGCCATGGAGCGCCCTCTCTCTGTCGGGAGTTCGTGCCAGCCGCCCCGCCCGACGCGCCGGCCTGGGAGGCCGGCGCGCGGACGAATATGGATCAGGCGGCTACCAGGAGCCGCGACGGCTTCCGCCACCGCCGCCGCCACCACCACCACCGCGGCGATCGCCGCGAGGCTTGGCCTCGTTGGCCTTGATCTGGCGGCCGTCGAGGTCGGAGCCGTCGAGCGCGGTCATCGCGGCCTGGGCCTCCTGGCTCGAGGGCATCTCGACGAAGCCGAAGCCCCGCGACTGCCCCGTGTCCCGGTCAGTGATGACCTGGGCCGAGGTGACCTCGCCATGGGCCTCGAAGGCGGCCCGCAACGTCCCGTCGTTCGTGTCGAACGACAGGTTACCCACGTAGATGTTCATCTACACACACACTCCAAGCTTGGGAAACCATCGAGCTCCCGCGGTCGGCCACCGTGTGCTGTTCCCAGGGCATTCGGGCGTTGCTGCCAGTCGCGGGCAACATCCCCCGCGGCTCACCTACGACGGCGAGCACAAGCGCGGAGGATGGACAGCAATGGGGGTTCAGGCACGTTCCGCAAGCAGCTCAGAGGAGGGTGCAAGTAGGCAGGCTTCTCAGGAGGGCTTGGACCTGGCGAACCCAGTGCGCTGCGTACCCTACCAGATCCGAGGCGCGGAAACAAGTGCAAACCGGATTTCATTCCGGGGATGTGTGAGCGCTGGGCGCAGCGTCGTGGCGCTTCGGCGCTGGCTCAATAGTCCATCGGGAGGCCGGCGAGCTGGGCGGCGGTGAAGACAGGGAGCTGATCAATGCCGCTTGCGGCAGGCAGGGCCTGCAAACCCGTCAGTGACACGGCGATGTTCAGCTCTTGAGGGCACAACGATGGGCCTAGGGCCACTGCCGAGGGTGACGACGACAGTCCCTGCGCATGGGACCGGGCCATCGGGTAGAGGGGCGGGCTCTTGCTCATTCCCGCACAGGCACAGTCTGGTCGCCTCAGTGCATAAGAGGCGGGTGCCTTTGCGCGAGCAGATGGCCCTCACCGTACCCGGGGCCGGGTGTCCACGGTTGTTGTGGGTGCCCACGGAGATGACGACCGCCGAGGGCCGGACGTGCTCGAGGAGGCCTTCCTGCGATATGGACTTGCCATTGACCTTGACGGGGACGAATCTGCCCCCGTGGTGAGGGAACCGGAAGACGTGTGCCCGCAGGTCATCCGGCATCCGCCTAACCAGAGCCGCCCAGCCGAGAGCACCCAGGTCACCCCCCAGCAGCATGCGCTGGCCGCGCCACTCCAACAGCAGGACAGCGCTGGCCTCGTTGGGCATCCCTCTGAGCCGGGCAATGTAGTTGAGATCATCGAATGTAGGGTAGAGGATGCGTGCGATGAGCGTCCGTCGCAGGGCACGCTGTGTGACGGTGTGGTCGAGGGTCGCGGGGCAGAGCTCGAAGCGCCTCGAACCGAGATGGCCCGCCGGGCACGCCAAGTCGCGGAGCCTGGCCAAGAGGCGTTTCCAGACACCGGTCGCCTCAAGCCGATCGAGGTCAAAGGCGACGAAATCCACCCGCCCTGACATCCCCTCAATGAACTCCTCCAGGACAGCCGCGAACCCCGCGCTGTGATCGTAGTCCGAGTGGGTGAGCAAGGCAAGACTGAGGCGCGTTACCTTGTGGTCGCGAAGGACGTCCAAGACAGGATCGGCTCGGTAGGCGTCCACGAGGATCGCGCGACCTGGCTGTGGACCGATGACCACCGTGGCATCGCCCTGTCCGACGTCCAAGCAGTAGACGCGTACGACCTCACTGCTCGACATTGCTCTCCCCAGGCGATGGCTTGGCAATCTCGCGAAGCTCCGCCAGGATCTCACTTCGTGGCCGGTCGGCCTGGGGGAACGGCTCGATCTCGGAGATCACCACCTCCTCCAGGCGACCAGCCCCGAGGAAGCTCCTCAGGCGGACATGACAGCCGAGCACCCGCGTTCCTTCCGGCAGTGCGTCGAGAGCGACGGGAACAGGCACACCCAAGGCCAGGCCGTCCACCGCCATGCCCGCCAAGCCTTTCTCGTTGTCGAGGGCGACCACCCTGCCCGACGCTCGCAGAAGGCCACGGGCTCCCCGGGTCTCAACCCTGGCAGTGTCAATCGCCCCGCGGGGCGGATCGCCCGGCAGGCCCGGCCGATCCTCGAGGGGACAGAGGGAGTACACGGTGTCTCGCTCGCGTTTCGTCAGGCCATAGGCATCGAGCAGGAGCCGATCGACATGGGTCATCATGGCCCGCACAAGCCAGTCCGTCCATGGCGGGACACCACAGGCCATTCCCGGCATGCTTCGTTCATGCTGAGGCCTGCCGCTTGGCCTCCGCTGTTGCAGGCGCACGAGACCGAACGCCATCTCACTGAGGAGTTCTGCCTGTTCCGGGTTCAGTTCAGCGAAAGGCAGTTCCCCCAGCAGCCTCACGTTGATGTTGCGTTCCCGGCTATGCTCCTGGAGCCACGCGTTCGCCACAGCGCTGTTCAGCATCGCGGCTGTGAGCCACAGGCTGGGGCCTGACGGCTTGGGGAGAGCATAGAGGAACGTGTTGGCTACGAAGTACCCCACGTCATCCACATAGGCCATAAGCCGCCACGCGCGCTGAGTGTCCACCGTGCGCGGCAGGATGACCTTCTGTGCCTCCATGTGCGCTGGATCACGTTCCTCCTCAAGCTCATCCCGGTGCTCGTAGTAGTCGAGGTAGGACACTGACACGTCCGGAGGGAGACCGAAGCAGGACCGCGCTCTGCCAATGCCCTTGAGGTACGGGACAGCCCCGCCCGGGTTCGTCTCAGTCAGCAGGAGCGACCCACTGCTGTCCTTCCCGCTCCGCGGGCCTCGGATCTGGATCCCCGCGTGAGGGCCCTCGCACAATGCGCCGAGCTTCGGCAACTCCCGCAACCTTGTCCATAGCCCGGTGAGCAAGGGCGACTTCATGAGGGCGTGCTTCTGAAGCAGCCACTCGCGCTGTGGCACTTCTCTGGGTTCCGCAAAGTCGCCCCGGAGGACTCGGGAGCGGTAGTCCGAGAGAGGCCCCTCGATACTCCGCTCTCGGATCATCCAGGTGGGCAGAGGGCCGCCGGTGCGCTTTCGCGCAAGGAGAACCATGGAGGGTTCGGTTGCCTGCGCGAAGACTCCCGCCGGCAGGTCCGCTATCTGTAGGATCTCGCAAGTGCTCAGGAGCTCTTTCCGTGACCTCTCGGCTGCGCTCGAGACCTGGCCTCGGTACTTGTATGGCAGAACGAAGCCAAGCAGGCCGCCATCGGGGAGCCTTGAGACCGCCTTGTGGATCGCCACACGTGTGAGCGCGAATGGGGGATTGCCGATGACGATCGTCGGCCTTCGGGAAGTGGATCGGAGGTCCAAGTCATCCAGGTCCGTTTGCTGGATGTCCCACTCGTTCAGGCGAGTCTCGTTCATCAGGCTCAGAGCGGCGATCCAGCACGCGAACGGGTCCTTGTCGCGACCATGGATCATCCTCCGGCACCAAGCGGCGGAGGGCGCCGCCCCCGTCTCCTGTTCGTGGAGTTGCCTGATCCGGCGCAGCGCCGTCAAGAGGAAGCTCCCGGAGCCCGCCGTGGGGTCCAGCGCCGAGCGTTGACCCGACGGGATGTCCCCTATGGGTAGGTGGTCCAGAATGAACTGGCTGATGGCCAGCGGGGTGTAGTAGATGGCAAGCTTACGGCGTAGGTCGTCGTCCACGAAGGCGTGCTGGTAGAGCATCCCGAGGCCGTAGGGGCTGAGGAAGTCGAAGCGCCACTGCATGAGGCGATCGGCGATCCGCCCCAGGACGTCAGGGGGGATATCCTGCCACTGCGTCTCGCGGAAGAACGTGGGGAACCTCTTGCTTGATCCCGCCTCGCGCATCAATGCGATTGCGTCGTTCCGGCTGCCGGAAAGGGCTCCCTTGTCCCTCAAGACCCTGGCGCCGAAGATGAGTATCGTGGCGCGCAGCGCGGCCTCCCGCGGATCCTGGCACGCCGGACGCAACCGACGGATCTGCGCAGCGGCCTCTGCTGTAAGATCCTGGTAGACGCTGGGAAGCTCGGCAGGGGCCGCCTGGAAGGCGAAGTCCAGAAGCCCCGCGTCCACGAACGTCAACTGCCTCCCTGATGGTCGCTTGGCTTCCAGCAGAACGCTCGCGCGCAACTGGTTGGCGTGTTCCTTGACGTATCCCGCGAACTCGGCTGGATCAGCCAACTCCTCGACTCTGGGTTCGCCGTCCGATCGCCATTGCACGAGGTCAACGGCACCATCCGGTCGCCCGAAGAAGCCGAGGGGCACTGCGAGCAGGGTGGCGGCAGCGATCAGCCTGTCGCGTTCGCGGCCGGCAGGACAGAAATGGGCGGCGAGGCACGAGGACTCCTGGTCGTGGCGCTTCTGGCCAAAGGCCAGGCGATCGAGCTTGAGGCGGCCCTCCCCTGTCGGTAGCACATAGTCGCGGCTTACATCGATCCGGGCGTACGACAGATCCTGGATCAGCAAGTCATCGGCCAAGGCAAGGAACGACTCGCGACTGAGGCTAGCCGGCATGGCGACGCCCCTTGGGAGATAGTGCCGGACCATTCGACGGCTGCTTGGTGGAGCGCCGGGGAAGAGGATGCTCTAGCGGGGTCTTCATGCACCCGCCCTCTATGGGTGAGCGGCACCCAGGGCTCTGGTGCAATCTAGCGCCATCACGGTGGGCGGTCAAGTGCGTCTGGGACGCGCGGCGGTCGCGGGACCTGTGGACGCAGACGCTATCCTGCCTGCAATCGGCAATCGCAAATCGCAAATCGCGAATGGCTCAATAGTCCATCGGGAGGCCGGCGAGCTGGGCGGCGGTGAAGACGGGGCCTTCTTTGCAGACGTAGATGGGGCCGACGTTGCAGCGGCCACACTTGCCCAATCCGCATTTCATGCGGTTCTCGAGGGTGGTGTAGACGCTCTCGAGGGGGAAGGCCATCTGGCTGAGGGTGGCGAGGGTGAACTTGATCATGATGGGCGGGCCGCACAGGACGACGACGGCGTTGTCGGGCGTGACGCCAGCGGCCTCGACGACGGTGGGGACGAAACCGACCTCGCCCGTCCAGTCGGGGGTCTCGCCGCCGGGGTCGACGGTCTGGATGACGCGGACGTCGGGGCGGGCGTCCCATTCGGCGAGCTCGTGCTTGTAGACGAGGTCGGCGACGGTGCGGGCGCCGTAGATGATGGTGACGTCGCCGAAGCGGTCGCGCTGGTCGAGGCAGGTCCAGATGACGCTGCGGACCGGCGGGAGGGCGATGCCGCCGGCGATGAAGAGGATCTTCTTGCCGTGCCACTGGTCGACGGGGAAGCAGTTGCCGTAGGGGCCGCGGAAGCCGACGACGTCGCCGACCTCGGCCTGGGCGAGGCGGCGGGTGACGCGGCCGGCCTCGCGGAAGGTGGTCTCGATGTAGCCCGTGCGGGTGGCCGCCGAGGCGATGCAGAAGGTGCTCTCGCCTGCGCCGAAGATCGAGTATTCGCCGAACTGGCCGGTCTTGAACGCAAAACTCTCGGCGACGGCGGGGTCGGTGAACTCGAGGCGGAAGGTGCGCACGGCGGGCGCCTCGTCGGTGATCGCCGCGATGCGGGTGAGCATGGGGCGATAGATATTGCCGCTCGTCGTGGCGGGCTCAGTCGTGGTTGCGCTCATGGGTCGTCAATCGTCCTCGTCGTCGTGCTCGATTGATCTCGTCCCGATGCTCCAGCGTCGGGACGCACGCGGCGACGCTCCAGCGTCACCTCCCGGAGTGGGCCCTCCCCCTCGGCAGTGGAGCGTGGGAGCGTAGAGCGTGGAGCGTGAAGAACCACGGACGTAGGGTGTGCCACCCTGCACACGGACCGACGATCCTGGCCGCTTCCCCCGGTGGCTTCCGCGTGCAGGTATGCACGCCCTACCTCCTGATAACCAATAAACCGACAGCCCCTCCAGCGTCGCGTCGTGCGTAGGGGCGCCTACTCCGAAACTGCGGCGGCGAGCTCGGCGGCGATCTGGGTGAGCTGGCCGTGGATGTTCATGTTGACGGGACAGCTCCGGATGCAGCGGCCGCAGCCGACGCAGGAGCGGAGGTCGAATTTCTGGACGTAGTAGTTGAACTTGTGCTGGAGCCGCTGGCGCCAGCGGGCGGCCTGGGTGGAGCGGGGGTTGTGGCCCGAGGCGTGGAGGGTGAAGAGGCCGAACTGGCAGGCGTCCCAGTTGCGGCGGCGCTGGCCCTTGCGGTAGCTGCCCTCGTCGACGATGTC
>JADHXT010000101.1 GCA_016782825.1 Candidatus Brocadiia bacterium
GCGGCGGCCGGCCTGCTGGCCGGCTGTGGTGACCAGGGCGAAGGCCCCAAGGCCAAAGGCAAGGGCGGCGCCGGCAAGCCCCGCATCGCACTGGTCATGAAGTCGCTCGCCAACGAGTTCTTCAAGACCATGGAGGACGGCGCCCACGCCCACCAGAAGCAGAACGCAGGCCAGTACGAGCTCATCGCCAACGGCATCAAGGACGAGCGCGACGTGGAGAAGCAGCGCGCCCTCGTGGCGCAGATGATCGCTCAGGGCGTGGACGCCATTGTCATCGCCCCGGCCGACTCCAAGGCCATGGTGAGCGTGTGCAAGAAAGCCCTCGACGCAGGCATCGTGGTGGTGAACATCGACAACAAGCTCGACGCCGGCGTCCTCAAGGAAAAAGGCATTGCCATCCCCTTCGTGGGGCCAGACAACCGCAAGGGCGCCCGCCTTGCCGGAGAATACTGCGCCAAGAAGCTCGAGGCGGGCGACCAGATCGCCATCGTCGAGGGCATCCCCAACGCCATCAACGGCATCCTCCGCAAGCAGGGATTCGAGGACGCCGCCCAGGCCGCCAAGCTGATCATCGCCTCGTCGCAGACCGCCTACTGGGAGACCGACAAGGCCGAGAAAGTGGTCTCCGGCATGGTCACACAGCACGCCGACGTCAAGGCCGTGTGGTGCGCCAACGACAGCATGGCCCTCGGCGCCGTGGCCGCGCTCAAGGCTGCCGGCAAGCTTGACGCCGTGGCCGTCGTGGGCTTCGACAACATCTCCGCCGTGCAGCAGCTCATGAAGGAAGGCAAGGTGCTCTGCACCGTGGACCAGCACGCCGACCAGATCGCCGTCTACGGCATCCTCTTCGCCCTCGACATCCTGAACGGAAAGGCGAAGCCGGCCGACAAGGAAACGCCCGTCGACCTCGTGACCGCCGCCGACCTCAAGTAGGCACCCATGCCCGACCGCGGCGAACTCCTCACCTGCACCGGCCTGTGGAAGTCCTACGCCGAGCCCGTGCTGCGCGACGTGGGCCTCACGCTTGCCGCCGGCGAGGTGCATGCGCTCGTGGGCGAGAACGGCGCCGGCAAGAGCACCCTGGCCCGCATCATCGCCGGCATCACCCGCCCCGAGAAGGGCGCCCTGACCCTCGCCGGCGCGCCTTTCGCCCCTGCCAGCCGGGCCGACGCCGAACGCCACGGCGTGCGCGTCGTGATGCAGGAACTCAACCTCATCGCCAACCTCACCGTGGCCGAAAACATCTACCTCGATCAGCTTCCCTCCCACTTCGGCGTGGTGGACTACGCCACGTTGCACCGCAACGCCCGCGAGCAGATGCAGCGGGTCGGCCTCGGCCACATCGCCCCCAACCGCCCCGTCCACACCCTCGGCGTGGGGCAGCAGCAGCTCGTGGAGGTCGCCGCCGGCCTCTCGCGTCGGTGCCGCCTGCTGATCCTCGATGAGCCCACGGCCGCACTCACCGACTCCGAGGTGGAGCTGCTCTTCGCCCAGATCGCGCGCCTCCGCGCCGACGGCGTGGGCATCCTCTACATCTCGCACCGCCTGGAGGAAACCCAGCGCATCGCCGACCGCATCACCGTGCTGCGCGACGGCGCTGTGGTGGGCACGCGGCCAGTGGACGACGTGTCGCTCGACGAGATCGTGCGGATGATGGTGGGGCGCGACCTGAGCGACGTGCAGCCGCGCGTCGAGCGCACCCTCGGCGCCGAGGCGCTTCGCGTGGAGGGCCTGTGCCGCGGCCAAACCGTCCGCGACGTGAGCTTCGCCGTGCGCGAAGGCGAAGTGCTCGGCCTTGCCGGGCTCATGGGCTCGGGGCGCACCGAGACGCTCCGCGCCATCTTCGGCGCCGACCGCCGCGACGCCGGCGATATCTACCTAGGTAGCTCGCCGGCCCCCGCGAGGATCCGCTCCCCGCGCGACGCCGTGCGCCAGGGCATCGCCCTGCTCACCGAAGACCGCAAGGAGCAGGGCCTGCTGCTGCCTCTCGCCGTGCGGGTAAACGCCACGCTGGCCCGCCTGGGCGCCGTGGCGCGCTTCGGTCAGTGGCTCGACCCGGCCCGCGAGCGCACCGCTGCCGCCCGGCTGGTGGACGCGCTAGGCGTGCGGTGCCACTCCGCCGAGCAGCCCGTGGCCACGCTGAGCGGCGGCAACCAGCAGAAGGTGGTGCTGGCGCGATGGCTGTTCCGCGACTGCCGCGTGCTGCTCTTCGACGAGCCCACGCGGGGCATCGACGTGGGCGCGAAGTTCGAGATCTACCGCCTGCTGGGCGAGCTGTCCGAGCAGGGGAAGGCCGTGGTGGTCGCGTCGTCCGACCTGCTCGAGCTGCTCGCCATCTGCGACCGCATCGCCGTGATGTCGGCCGGGCGGCTGGCCGCCACCTTCCGTCGCGGCGAGTGGAGCGAGGACCTCATCATGCAAGCCGCCCTGAGCGAACACATGGGAGCCGCCACCGCATGAGCAACCCAACAGAACGGCAGCCCGCTTGGCGGGCCATGCTCGCCGACTACCTGGGCATGGCCGTGGTGATCGTGGCGCTCATCGTGGTGTTCAGCCTGCTGGCGCGCAACTTCTTCCAGGCCGCCACGTTCCGCACCATCGCCAACGAGATTCCCGACCGCGTGATCGTGGCCGTGGGGATGACCTTCGTGCTCATCATCGCCGGGATCGACCTCTCGGTGGGCTCGGTGCTGGCCGTTAGCGGCGCCGTGTTGGGCGCGTGCATGGCCCTGTGGCACTGGCCGCTGGCCCTGGCCATCCCCGCGTGTCTGGCGGTGGGGCTGGCGTGCGGCGCGGCCAACGGGCTGGTGAGCGTCGGCTGGCGCATCCCGTCGTTCATCGTCACGTTGGGGATGCTGGAGGTCGCCCGCGGCGCGGCCTACTTGGTGACAGGCTCGCGCACGCAATACATCGGCTCGCGCATCGAGGTGGTGGCGGACGCATCGGTGCTCGGGCTGTCGCTGCCGTTCGTGCTGGCGCTGGCGATTGTGGCGGCGGGGCAGTTTGTGCTGTCGCGGACGGTGTTTGGCCGCCACCTGATCGCCATCGGCACCAACGAGGAGGCCGTGCGGCTGTCGGGCATCGACCCGCGGCCGCGCAAGCTGGCGGTGTTCATGCTCTGCGGGCTGCTCACGGCGCTCGCGGCGGTGGTGCACACCAGCCGGCTGGCGTCGGCCAATCCCAACGCAGGCGTGGGCTTCGAGCTGGAGGCCATCGCGGCCGTGGTCATCGGCGGCACGAGCCTGATGGGCGGTCGCGGCTCGGTGGTGCGGTCGTTCCTCGGCGTGGTGATCATCGCCATTCTGTCCAGCGGACTCAACCAGCTCGGCGCGCAGGAGCCCACCAAGCGGGTCATCACGGGCGCCGTCATCGTGGCCGCCGTCATCGCCGACCACTATCGCCATCGTCTGGGTTCGAAGTCACAGCACTAGGGATCACACCACCATGCAGGATGGAAAAGTACGGGTGGCCGTCGTCGGCATCGGCGGACGCGGCTCGTGGGCGGCCAGGCAGCTCGCGCAGGACGACCGCTACGATCTGGTGGCCCTGTGCGACCTCGATGCCGGCAAGCTGGCCCACTTCCAACAGCAGGAGGGCCTCGAGCAGGTGGCCCTCGCGGCATCGGTGGAGGACATGCTGCGCGACGCCCAGCCCGAGGCCGTGGTGGTGACGACCCACGACGCCGCCCACGCCGCCGTGGCCGTGCCGTGCCTGGAAGCCGGCGCCTATGTGTTCGTGGAGAAGCCGCTGGACGTGACCGCCGCCGCGTGCGAGGCCCTGGTAGCCGCCGACGCTGCGAGCGGCATACATGCGGCCGGCGGCAAGACCACCGTGGGGATGAACCTGCGGCTCGCGCCGCTCTACGCCACCGTCAAGCGCCTGGTGGCCGACGGCGCCGTGGGCCGCGTACTCACGATCCAGGCCGACGAGTTCTACGACGGCGGCCGCACCTACTTCCGGCGGTGGAACCGCCTGCGCGAGTTCGGCGGCGGCCTGTGGATCACCAAGGCCTGCCACGACTTCGACCTGCTCCACTGGCTCGCCGCGCGGCCGCCGCGGTCGGTACACGCCATGGCCCGCCTGACCCACTACCGCCCCCGCGCCGACGCGCCGCTCCACTGTGCCGATTGCGAGCGCAAGCTCACCTGTCCCGACGCCCACGTCGCCGTCACGGTACAGAGCGGCATCAAGCACAAGCTCCCCCCGCAGGCCCCGCGGCCCGATCTGTGCCTCTACAACTCCGACAAGGACACCTTCGACCACGGCATCGCCACCGTGGAGTTCGACGACGACATCCTGGCCACCTACACGTGCAACGTGGTGGCTGGCTTCACCGACCGCCGCATCCGCGTGTCGGGCACGGCGGGCACGATCGACGGCTCGCTCGAGGGCAAGACGGTGCTGCTGCGCCGCCGCGACCCCAGCTCGGCCGAGGAGGTCCCACTCGAAGTGGCCGGCGGCGGACACGGCGGCGGCGACCGCGCGCTCTTCGCGGAGTTCCACGAGTTCATCCGCGGGCGCCGCGGACCTCACGTGCGCCCGGTCGAGGCCATGGTGGCCGTGCTCATGGGCCTGGCGGCACGCCGGTCAGCAGACGAAGGACGGCCTGTCGCGCTCGCCGAGGTGGCCCCCGCCGCTCACCCCTGAAGATGCGTCCGGAACCACTCGCGCGTCCGCTTCCACATCGCGGGCGAGAGCACGTGGCCGGCGCCTTTCTCGATGGTGTGGCTGAACCTGCCCTTCGCCCCGGCGGCCTGGTAGGCCGCGGCGATGGTCTTGACCCCGGCCCGCACCTCCTGGATGGGGCTGCCGCCATCCTTCTCCCCGAAGTTCAGATGCAACGCCCGCGGGGCGATGAGGCCGGCGATGTCCGGCGTGTCGCGTGCTTGCGGCCCGCAGGGCTGGAAGAAGCCGGGGACGAAGTTGGGGAAGCAGTGGAGGATCTTCGTGCGGTGGATGGCGGCGTAGGTGGGCAGGCAGCAGTTGCCCACGAGTGCCTTCAGCCGCGGCTCCCACGGCCCGACGAGCCACGTGTGAGTGGAGCCCATGGAGTGGCCGTAGCAGCCGATGTTCTTCGCCTGCACCTCGGGACGCGAGCACAGAGTGTCCACGGCGCGGCGCATGTCCAGGATGTTTTTCCACGCCATGCACTTGCCGGCGACGACGTAGCGGAGGAACTCGAAGCGCTCGAAGTTGCCGCCCTTGAGCCGCTTGTCCTGGCGCTCCTCGAAGCAGAGCGCGTCGGGACACAGCACCACGTAGCCTTCCTTGGCGAGGGCGGCGCCGGTGTGGTGCATGGGGTCGCCGGCGAGGCCGGCCGGCTCGCTCTTGCCCAAGTGCCACTGGCCGGCGTGCTGGTGCCAGACGGCGATGGCAGGGGCGGGGTGGGCCGCGTCCACGCCGTCGGGCACGAGGAGCATGGCCGGCACGCGGTCGCCGGGCTCCACCTCGTAGGTGAGGTCCTCGATGCGGTAGCCGTCCTTCTGGATCGTCTTCCGCTTCCTGGGCTTCAGGTCGCACGGCTCGGGCCACGGGCCGCCGAGACACTGGAGCAGCTCGCGCTTGAGTTGGGCGGGGGGCATGGCGTTCTCCTTTGCGGACGCGTGGCGGGCGAGGCCGCAGAGTCCGAGCAGGCATGCGGCTTCGGTGGACTGGGCGAGAAACGAGCGCCGGGGCAGGGCGCCCGACGCGGGACGTCGACGAGAGGCCATGGCGTGTGTCCTCCATCGTTGGCCGCCTTCTCTCTACCACGATGGCGAGCAGGTGTCAATGTGCGGGCGGCTCTTGACGTCCACGCGGACGCTGCCTATGATGCGTCGGGGAGGCCACCGAGGAGCGAGCTATGCCCGTCGGGTTCTTCTGGCGTTTCGTGTGCCTGCTGCCATGGCTGCTCGCCGCCGGAGCAGCCCCTGCGGGGAGCATATACGCAGGAAGCCCCGCGCAGGCACAGGTGGAGCGCCTGGTCAAGCCGCTGGTGGACGGCCAGTGCGTGGTGGGCGTGGCCGTGGGCGTGGTGGATGCCGATGGCACGCAGGTCTTCGGCCTCGGCAGGACAAAGCTCGACGGCCCCGCGCCTGACGGCAACACGGTGTTCGAGATCGGCTCCATCACCAAGGCCTTCACCGGCATCCTGCTCGCGGACAGGGTCGAGCGCGGCCTCGTGGCCTACGACGACCCTGTGGCGAAGCTCTTGCCTGACGGGGAGTCCCCCGCCATGCGGGTCAAAGTGCCGACCCGCAACGGCAAGGCCATCACCCTCGCCCACTTGGCCACGCACATCTCGGGCCTGCCGCGCATGCCCAGCAACTTCCGCCCGACGGACGCGCGGAATCCCTACATCGATTACACTGTGCCGCTCATGTACGAGTTCCTCACGTCGCACAAGCTCCGCCGCGACCCCGGCGCGCAGTACGAGTACAGCAACTACGGCGCGGGGCTGCTCGGCCACGTCCTGGCGCGGAAGGCCGGCGTCGGCTACGAGCCGCTCGTCATCGACCGCATCTGCCGGCCCCTCGGCATGGCGGACACCTGCATCACCCTCTCGCCCCGGCTCAAGGCACGCCTGGCGACGGGACACAACGTGGACGGCGATGCCGTGGCCAACTGGGACATCCCGGCGCTCGCCGGCTGCGGCGCTCTGCGCTCGACGGCGAAGGACATGCTCAAGTTCCTCGCCGCCAACATGCGGCTCGCCGCGTCGCCCCTCGCCGGCGCGATGACGGCCTCGCACAGCCCCCGTGCCAAGGCGGGCAGCGACGTCAGCATCGGCCTCGGCTGGCACGTGTGGCACAGCGACGGCATCGTGTGGCACAACGGCGGCACCGGCGGCTACGCCAGCTTTGCCGGCTTCGTGAAGGCCAAGCGTGTGGGCGTGGTGCTGCTGGCCAACACCGCGGCCTACGGCCAGGTGACCGCCGCGGGCCGCCTGCTGCTCCGCGCGCTCACGGGACAGAAGGCCGAGCCGCTCAAGCTGCGGCCGGTCGTCCGCCTCACTCCCGAACAGCTCGACGCCTGCGTCGGCCGCTACGCCATCAACGACACTCTCACCCTCGCCGTCACCCGACACGACAGCCGCCTGCGGGCGCAGATCACCGGCCAGCCGACCGTGGGCATCTACCCCGAATCGCCCACGCGGTTCTTCTACAAGGTCGCCCCCGCCCAGATCACCTTCACGCAGGGCAAGCAGGGCCGCATGGCCAGCCTCATTATCCACCAGGGCGGCGCCGACACGCCAGCCAAACGCATCGCCAAGGAAGGGCCCCCCCGATGAGCGAGAGAGACACGCGGCGCCAGTTCCTGTCCAAGACGGCCACCGCCGCTGCGGGCAGCCTGCTGCTCCGCGCGCTGGCGATTGGCCTCATGATGCTTCCGGCAGCCCGAGGAGCGGCGGCCGGCGAAGCGCCCAAGCCGGTGCCTCCGCCGGCGACGGTGGACGCCGCGAAGTGGGCCACGCTCCAGGCTGCATTCGATGCCGTGCCGAAGAGCGGCGGGCTGGTGAAGCTGCCGCCGGGCCATTTCGAGCTCACCGAGCCACTCGTGGTGAAGACCGCTGAGACGCGCATCGTGGGCTCCGGCGCCGCCACCCACCTCATCAACCGAAACGAGGCCGGCCAGCCCGCGCTCATCCTGCGGCCCGAGGGCTACGAGAAGAACAAACGGCTCAGCCTGTGGCGCGTCCAGCTCGCCCACTTCCGCATCAGTGGCAACCCCAAGAGCGGCGACGGCGTGCTCGCCCAGGGCATCAACGAGGTCTTCATCCACGGCATGTCCATCGACCACAACGGCGGCCACGGGATCCACCTGGTGAACTGCTACGAGGACCCCCGCGTGGCCGACTGCATCCTGACCTACAACAAGCAGGCCGGGCTCCACATCCAGGCCGGGCACGACATCGTGGTGAGCGCCAACCAGTTCGAGGAGAATCAGGACGCCATCCGCTGCATCGATAGCTTCAACCTGTGCATGACCGGCAACAACCTGGACGACCATCTGCGCCACGGCGTGGTCATCGAAAACACCTACGGCTCCGTGCTGAGCGGCAACATGATCGAGGAATGCCGCGAGACGGCCATCGTGCTCGACCGCGACTGCTACGGCATCACCATCAGCGCCAACGTGATCGCGCACAACGGCGCCGGCGTGGACCTGCGCGATGCCTGGGGCTGCGCCGTCTCGGCCAACACCTTCACCATCAACACGCGGCGCGGCCTCGTGATCGGACCGAACAGCGGCCGCATCGCCGTCACCGGCAACAACTTCTCAAACACCTATCAAGGCGGCGGGAAGCTCAAGCGGACCAAGCCCGGCCAGGACGCTGCCATGGGCATCACGCTTGACGGCACCCGCGACGTGACGATCACGGGCAACGTCTTCAGCGGCCTCGCCACCGAAGCCATCAAGGCCACGGGCACATGCACCCGCATCGTGAGCACGGCGAACGTGTTCGTGGACTTCTCCCGTGCCGCGCCCGGCAAGCACAAGGCCGTGGACCCTGGAGGCGCGAAGATCACGGGCAGCGACAACATCGTGGGCGAGGCCGCCGCGCCGCCTCCTGCGGCGAACAAGTGAACGCAAGGAAAGGAACGGCATGGGTGAGAGACACTCGCGTCGGGAGTTTCTACGGACGGCCGCCTTCGTGGGAGCGACGGCCACACTCACAGGAGCCTGCGCCAGAATGGCATCGCACACGCACGAGCGGCCCAACATCCTGTTCATCCTCACCGACGACCAAGGCTATGGCGACGTCGGCTGCTACGGCTGCAAGGACATCCGCACCCCCGTCACCGACGGCGTGGCCGCCCAGGGAGTGCGCTTCACCCAATACTACGCCGCCGCGCCCGAGTGCACGCCCACCCGCACCGCGCTCATGACCGGCCGCTACCTCCATCGCGTGGGCGGGCTCGAGTGTGCCATCGGCACCACCAACGTGGGCCGCTACGACCACGCCATCCGCCTGGCCGAGCAGCACGACCTCGGCCTGCCCGCCGACGAAAATGTCCTCTCCCGCGGCCTCAAGCAGGCCGGCTATCGCACCGCCGTCTACGGCAAGTGGCACCTCGGCTACGAGCCGAAGTTCGTCCCCGCTCGCCACGGCTTCGGCGACTTCCTCGGCATCCTCGGCGGCCACTGCGACTACTTCCACTACGTGGAGGTCACCGGCACCAAGACGCTCTGGAAGATGGACGGCCCCGCCGACGACAAGCGCTACATGACCGACCTCATCACTGAGGAGAGCGTGGCCTTCCTCCAGCGCCAGGACGGCACCGCGCCCTTCTTCCTCTACGTGCCCTACACCTGCCCGCACAGTCCCTACCAGGGGCCGAACGACCGCCAGCCCGAGCGGGTGCCCGCCGAGCAGTGGAACCAGGGGCCGCGCTCCAAGTACGTCGAGATGGTGGAGCACATGGAAAAAGGCATCGGCCAGATCCTCCAGACCCTGGCCGACAAGGGCTTCGCCGACAACACTCTCGTGATCATCGCCAGCGACAATGGCGCCAACAAGGCGGGCTCCAACGCACCCTTCTCCGGCCACAAGAGCACGCTCTACGAAGGTGGCATCCGCGTGCCGTGCGTCGTCCGCTGGCCGGGCGTCGTGCCCAGAGGCGTGGTGTCGCGCCAGCCGTGCATCACGATGGACCTCACGGCGTCGCTCCTCCGCGCCGCCGGCGTCACACCGCCACGTCCCCTCGATGCCATCGACATTCTCCAACACGTGCAGGACGACGCGCCCGACAAACCCCGCACGCTCTGCTGGCGCGCCCGACGCGGCGACCGCGCCTGGCGAGCCGTGCGCGACGGCGACATGAAGTTTCTCTCCCGCACCGACGGCGACCAGACGCAGGAATGGGTCTTCGACCTTGCCGCCGACCCGGCCGAGAAACATGACCTCCACTCCACACGCCCCGACGAGACCCGACGTCTCAAAGCCCTCCTCGCCCACTGGGAGCGCCAAGTGCAACACACGCGAGGTGTCGAGTGACCGACGATGCGGGGGAGGGAGACCTTTCTTGAGGAGAAAGGTCTCCCTCGTAGTGCCCCCTTGAATGCAAGACAGGATCAGGCGGCATGGAGGGCGCGGTGGCGAGCCGCGGCCTCGGCCGGGGT
>JADHXT010000102.1 GCA_016782825.1 Candidatus Brocadiia bacterium
CGACAGACGGACGAGGGCCGCGAGCCGTGCGGGCTAGGACGGATCGGCAGGCGATGGCTCGGGCGGCGCCTCCTGTGTTTCGGCCTCGGGTGCAGCGTCGGCGGCCGGGGCGTCGGCGGCCGGTGCGTCAGCGGCCGGGGCCTCAGCGGCCGGTGCGTCAGCGGCCGGGGCCTCGGTGGCCGGTGCGTCGGTGGTCGGCGCCTCGGTCGCAGGGGCCTCAGCGGCCGGGGCGGCGGCGGCAGGCGCGGGGGCCTCCTGCGGCGGGAAGAGGCCTTCCTTGTGGAGCTTCTCGGACCCATGGTCGCGCAGGATGAGCGCGCGGAGGATGGTCTCGTTGAGCTCGCAGTCGCGCTTGATGGGTGAGATGGCCTCCGTGGGGACGGTGAATCGGATGAGGAGGTAGACGGCGCGGGTGCGGCCCTGGATGCGGTAGGCGAGGCGCCGCTCGTCCCAGCGCTCGCACGTGAGGATCTCGGCGCCGCGGCGTTCGAGGATGCCGCGCACCTCGGTCACCACGCCGTCCCAGTTGCTGCCGCTTCGTGCGTCGTCGAGCACGAACATGCCTTCGTAGATGCGCAAGTGACTTCTCCTGCCGACTGTTCGGGCTGTAGGCGGCGTGGCGGCACGCCGCGCTGCGGGACTGTCGGGCATTCCGCCTACAGGCTGCTATGCATTGAAGGCATTCATCATGGCTTCGGTGCCTTCGTCGAGCCAGCAGCAGACGGCCTGGGCCGCACAAGCGACCGCGGCCGCCACGTCGGGGCCTTCCTCTGGGGCGAAACGCCCCAGCACGTGATTCGTTGCGTCGCGCCGGTCGGCCTGGCCGATGCCCACCCGCAGGCGGGCGAAGGCTTCGGTGCCCAGGCTCTGGGCGACGGACTTGAGGCCGTTGTGGCCGCCACTGCCGCCCCCAGGGCGCGCTCGGAGCTTGCCGAGGGGCAAGTTGAGGTCGTCGCACACGACCAGCAGGTCGCCCGTGGTGCCTCGGTGCCACCGCAGCAAGGGGGCCACGGCGGCTCCGCTGAGGTTCACGTAGGTCTCGGGCTTGACGAGCAGCACGTGGTGGCTGCCGACCTGCCCGTCGCCCACCAGGGCGTCAAATCGGCGGCGTTGGACGTCGATGCCGTGGGCCTCGGCCAAGCGGTCTACCACCTGGTATCCCAGGTTGTGGCGGGTGCCGGCGTAGCGCTTGCCCGGGTTGCCGATACCGACGACGATTTTCATGCGCCGCCACTCGTTTCTACTGGTCGTCCTCGGCCTGGTCGCCTTCCTTGTCGCGCTGGCCGATGATCTCGGGCTCGGCCGCGGCGCCTTCCTCGGCCTCTTCGGCCAGCTCTTCCTCGACCTCGACCGCCACAGGCGGATGCACGGTGACGACGAGCGAATCGGGGTCCTGCAAGAAGGCGAGCCCCGCGGGGGCCTCGAGATCGCGGATGTGGATGCCGTCGCCGATGTCGAGGTCGGCCACTTCCACGCGCACGTTTTCGGGGATGCTCACGGCCAAGCACTCGACTTCGATGTCCTGGAGCAGGTGGTCGAGGATGCCGCCGGATTCGACGCCCTTGCACAGGCCGTGGAGCACGACGGGCACCGTGACCTGCACGCGCTCGTCGGCGTCGATGCGGTTGAGGTCGAGATGGAGCACGTGGTCGCCCATGGCATCGTACTGGATGTCCTTGAGCAGCGCCGTTTCCACCACGCCGCCGATGTGGAGGTCCACCACGCGGGAGCCGTCGTGGAGCAGGTGGTCCACGTCGGTGAGGCCGAGGGCGAGATGGATGGTTTCCTGCTTGTGGCCGTAGAGGACAGCCGGCACGAGGCCGTCCCGGCGGAGGCGCTTGGCCGAGCGGGTGCCGAGGTCGGGGCGTTTCTGCGCTTCAATCGTCGGACGGTCCATCGGGTGCTCCGGGATCTCAGGTCGTCTTGTTTACCTTGAGCAGCGAGCTGACGGACTCGTTGCGGTGGATGCGGGTCATGGCGTCGCCCAACAGGCCGGCTATGGAGACGACCTCGACGTTGAGCGCGCGGGCGGCCTCGGGCAGCGGGATGCTGTCGGTGACCATGATGCCGTCGATGGGGGCTGCCAAGAGGCGCTCGACGGCGGGGCCGCAGAACACGCCGTGGCTGGCCACCACGCGGATGGACTTGGCTCCCTCCTTGCGCAGCAGAGCGGCGGCCTCCGCCACCGAGCCGGCCGTGGCGATGATGTCGTCCACCAGCAGCACGTTCTTGCCGCGCACGTCGCCGATAAAAAAGTCGGCCTTGGTCTGGTCGGGCGACATGCGGCGCTTGTCCACCACGGCGAGCCCGGCGTGCAGGCCTTCGGCGTAGGCGCGGGCCAGCTTGATGCTGCCCACGTCGGGGCCCACGAGCACCAGGTCGTCGTGCCGCTCGCCGCGCAGGCGCTCGACAAAGACCGGGGCGGCCAGCAGATGGTCGGTGGGGATGTCGAAGAAGCCCTGGATCTGGCTCGCGTGCAGGTCGAGGGTCAGCACGCGGTCGGCGCCGGCTTCGGTGATGAGGTTGGCCACCAGCTTGGCCGTGATGGGCACCCGGCCTTCGTCCTTGCGGTCCTTGCGCGCGTAGCCGTAGTAGGGCAGCACGGCGGTGATGCGGGCCGCCGAGGCCCGCCGCAGGCAGTCGATCAGCAGCAGCAGCTCCATCAGGTTCTCGTTCACCGGCGGGCACGTCGGCTGCACCACGAACGTGTCGCTGCCGCGCACGTCGGTGTTCACCTTCACATCGAGCTCGCCGTCGGGGAAGGGCCGCACCGTGGCCGAGCCCAGCTCGCAGCCAATGTGCTCGCAGATAGCCTGGGCCAGAGCAGGATTGGCGTTGCCGGTGAACACCAGCATGGGATGATCGCGCATGAAATCCCTTTCCCCCGATCCGAAGGGGGCGGTGACGGGTCAACCAAGCGACAACCAGAGCAAGATTATACCAGAGCAGGCCGTGGAGTCAAATGCCGCCATCCGCGAAGAGAAGACCGCACGCAGAGGCAGCCGAGAGGAGAAGAGCATCACGAATGACACGAATGGACGAATCACACGAATGAAGACGGATGGCAGGGTGGCCGCCGCCCAGCCCCTTCGCGCCCGCAGGTCCCACAGGTCCTATCTGTCCCATCCGTCCTATCGGTCCTATGGCTTCTTGTGGCACAGCCGCCCCCGGCTGTGGATTCTCTTCTCGTCCCCACCCTCCGTAGCAGAGCTTCCGGCCCTCGCAGCCGACCTTCCTGCGCCCGCCGGAGCGCACCGCGCGAAGCGGGGGGCTGCCCGTATGGGCAGCCCCCGGTGGGTCGTCTCGCTATCGAGATGGACGGATGCGCTCAGGCGCGCCGGCGACGGCGCCGCCACAGGCCCAGGCCGCCGAACGCCAGCAGCGCCATCGTGCCCGGCTCGGGCGACAGGAAGAGCGCGATGCCGCCGTTGTAGCGATCGCCCACGAGGTCGAACGCGTTGGTGTCGAACGACCCGTAGTTGCCCTGGGCCGCGAAGAGCTGCACGACGGCTCCGCCGCCAACCTCGAGCCAGTAGAACTCGAGGTCCACCACGCCCTGCGCCAGGTTCACGGCCGTGAGCGTCGTGGGGTTGCCGCAGCAGCCGGCGTTGATGTGGTCCATAACCGTGACGCCGTTCTGCGTGAGCTTGAGCTGGAAGTTGTCGTCGTGGTACACGGCGAAGGTATAGAGGTCGGCCGTGTCGATCCAGAGCTGGCCGATTGCCTGGACGGCGAAGTTGTCGTCGGGAGACGAAGTGTCGGTGAGGAAGGGCCGCCGCAACCATCCGCTGTTGCCGCCACCCTGCTGCGGGTCCTGGAAGCTGATGGCGAAGATGTTGGCGGAACCTTCGGCCGCGATGCTGGGGTCGCCGCTCGGCAAGGCGAGGAAGGCCTTGGCCTCAGCCAGGCCGGCGGGGGTCGGGCCCGAGAAGGGCATGCCGCCAACGCGCCGGCGCTCGAGGTAGCTGAGGGTGCCGTCGAGCGCGGTCTTGCGCAGCGGCTCGTACTCGATGAGGTAGGAGTCCTTGGTGTCATTGGCATCCCCGAGGGTGGCGCCGGCGTCATCGTCGTTCCACTCTCGGCTGCCGTTCATGACGATGCCATCCTCGCCACCGGAATCGTTGGGCTCGCCAGCGGCCCATCGTGTGTACGCACCGAACGGCTCGCCGGTGACCCACCCGAAGGTGCCCTCGGGGCCGGGCATCGTGGCGCCATCGAGCATGCTGACCGCGCCGCTGTCGGTGAGGCCGATCCACTTGTCGCCGCTGCCGCCGGCCAGGTGCATGATCTCGTTCTCGCCCTCGTCGGAAATCGTGGCGAGATGGCCAGCAATGCCACTGAACGCGGTCTGCGAGGCAATGACACGCGCCATGTCCCACGTCACGTCCTCGAGGTTCCGCTCGATGTAGTGCCCGGTCACGGGGTCGATCTGCGCCCCGTGGCTCGTGAACACCACGGGGGTGGGGCTGTTGATGTCGAACTCGTAGATGGCATGATCGTTGTAGTCGCTCTGGCCATCCTGCATGCTCACGCCACCGTTGTGGTCGTTCCACGTGCCGGTACTGCCGAAAACGGCGATGTGCTCATGGTTGCTGGCATTGTTCGGCTCGCCGCCCGCCCAGTTCTGGTAGGTGTTGGGCGAGCCGTCGACCCACTGGAAGCCGGAGCCGCGCTGGCCGGGGGTCGGAATGCCCGCATTGGGCTGTGCCGGCGGCTGGCCGCTGGTGTTGCCATTCTCGGCCGTGCCGAGGCTGCTGAAGTCGAAGCCGTCGAGGGTGCTCGAGCTGGTGCTGTCGGTGGCGCCGATGAACGTTTGGCCGTGCCCCACGCGGAGGCCAAGCACCGACGCATTCTCCGCCGCGTCGGCGATAGTGGCCAGATGGCCGGCCACACCGTTGACCTCGAGGCCGTTGGCGATCACGCGGTGCTGGTCCCACGTGGTGCTGGGGTCAATGTAGGCATACACGTTGTACCCGCCCTGGCCGTTCGCGGCGGCAACCATCGGGCCTGTGTACGTCACGGGCGCCGCAACGGGCGCGGGGAGCGACATCGGGTCGCCGCCGCTACCCAGATGGGCCACCTGATTGGGCGTGAGGCCGGCGTCGTAGATGGCCACGTCGTCGATCTGGATTCGAGCGTGGGCGGTGATGTTGAGCGGCCCGCCGTTGCTGTCGTCCCTGGCGCCGAAGGTGAGAACGCTATTGGTATTGCTGATGCTGCCGCGTATCACATCGGAACGCGACACGACGCCGTCCACGTACACCGTACGGATGTTGCCGTCCCACGTGGCGACCACGTGCTTCCAGTTGTTGGTGTTGGCGTTGATGAAGCCCTGCGCGTCGTCGTTGCCCATGCCGCGCGTGGTGAACGTGACCGTGTTGGTGTTGCTCCGACGGCGCACCTGCCAGCCCTGGCCGCCATCGCCGCGCTTCGACACGATGGGCTCCCAGTCACCGTCCGGGAAGTCCTTCATCCACACCGAGACGGCGACCGAGTTGGGCAGATCGAAGGCGGTGTCGCCGGCGGTCTGCGGCACGTAGGCGTAGTTGTTGCCGCCGTTGAAATTGATGGAGTGCGTGCTGCCGGCGAGCGCGGCGGGGACGTCGCCCGCGGCGTAAGTGCCGCCCACATTGGTGGCGTTGTATCCATTGCCACTCGTATCGTTGGTGTTATTGTCGAAGTTCCAGTAGCCCACGACGCCGGCCTGGGCCGTGCCCACCAGAAGCAAGACAGCGGCGAACAAGCTCATCAGGGTTCGTGTCTTACTCATCTCATCGGTCTCCTGGTCTGTGCGGCATTCGGGGCGCCGCGGCCATCGGTGCAAGATTCCCGATTCGAGGTCTCGGTCGGCCAGCCTCGTGCCGTGGCGGCGCCGGGCTGGCAGGGACGTGGCATCATCCCGGCGGGTCTGGGCCGTGTGGTCCTCCAGTGCGGATGGCTGGCACGGTGTGGCGTGCTGCGTTCATCGTAGTGCTCCTTTCGAGCGATGGAGTTCTGACAGACGGTGCGAGAATAGGTGCTTCCTTCGTAGTATGGCGTTGCGTATTACTCGACGCTCCTTGCTGTCACCCCACTCGGGCTTGGCGTCTCTTTTTTCCGAAACTCCCGTCACTACAGCACTTACGAAACGCGCCGCGTGGCAGGAAGATGGCTCGTCGTACTCGATAGCGCGACCGTCTAGTGCAGACGACCCACTAGGGCCTCGCACGACCGCGGTGCATGTTCGACCTCAATCTGCGCTGATGGGTGGCCTACCACGTCGACCAGCTTCCGCTGGCCCTCACGCGGCTCGGCAGTCTGTCCCGTCGCGAACACCACTACAGCCACGTCGTCTTCACTTCCCGAAGCCCGGCCGAGTGTGGCGCCGCCCTCTCCCAAGACAGCCACCATCTGCCACTGCCCCATCCAGCGCAGTGTAGACTCACCTGTGGCACGGCGCGCACGCGCGCCCCGCCAAGCCGAGGCCGGGGGTCCTCAGCATCGTGCAGTGTATAGACTCAGGGCGGGCCTGTCAACTGTTTTCTGCCTGCCGGGGGCACTTATTTCCGCGCGCCCCTGGCAGGCCACGGGCGGCGACATGCCGCAGGCCCTCCCGCGCGATTGCGGCAGGGCCTGCGATGAGACAATCGGCGAGAGGAGCGCGGCCTACCGCGTGGCGTTGCCGCTCGCCTCCACGCTCTCGTAGAAGAAGATCAGGAACGGCGCGAGCCACACGCTGGTGCGGCCCGACACCAGACTGGTGGTCTTCGTGCCGCCCATCTCCTTGCTCTTGGCCGTCACCATGGCCGCCACGGTATCCACGTTCACCGTGTCGGTGAACATGGCGGGCGCGCCCGTCTCGGGGTCGCCACTGATGATGGGGATATTGAGCAGGTAGATGCCCCACACCTTGCCGTTCACGTGGGCCACGGGCGTGGCGTTGCCCTCGGTGATCTGCTGGCCGTTGAACGTGGTGCCCACCTGCACGGTGGCGCAGCCGGTGAACACGAGAGCCAAGGCGAGCACGGCCGCGACCGCGGCGATCGACGTTTTCACATCCCTCTCCTTTCCGAGAGCGGGGGTCCAGACTGTGAGGGCACGCGCCCGATGCGCGGCCCCACCGCCTCCTATGCTACCACACCGTGGCGCCTTGTCAAGAGCGCCGACGCTTGCGCCACAGGCCCAGGCCACCGAGGCCGAGGAGCGCCAGGGTCGTGGGCTCGGGGGCCACGCCGTACACGTTGAGATAGTTGTAGCCGTCGTCCCTGGCATCGGTGCTGATGAGGCCGAAGTTCATCTGCGTGGGGTCGAGACGCAGTTCGGAGAGCACGAGGTCGAAGGCCTGCTGGACTTCCAGTATGTCGCCCAGGTTGTTGCGATACTCGCCGATGGTGAGGGCGATCTCGCGCCACCAGGCGCCCTGCATGACGGTGAACACGAGGGCGCTGTCGTCTTCGAGGCCGTAGATGGCCAGCTTCATGTTGAAGGGGCCGTTCGCATCAGCGAAGCCGCTCACGATCTGCGTTGCCGCGTGGTCGTGCCACACGTCGTTGCCGCTGGTGGCGGCCGACTGGAAGCCGAGGCGCACGTAGGCGGAGCCGGTGGTGAGCGGCTGGAACTGAGCGAAGAGGCCGCCGCGCCGGGCGGCGCCGGTGGCGCTGGTGCCCATCAGGTGGAGCGCCTTGATGCCCATGTAGGCGTTGGATTCGCTGCTTGGCGCGTCGCCGTTGGTGTAGTAGGCCTCGGTCTCGACCACGACGGGGCCGTGGAAGGTGAGGGTGGAATCGAGGCCCTGGGTGAAGACCATCCCGCCGCTGCCGTTGCCGCCGAGCACGAGGGTGCCGTCGGGGTTGGTGGGCGTGGGCGAGGCGTTGGTGCGGCCGGCGAAGGTGAGGCGGTCGGCGTCGTAGCCGAGGCCCATGCCGCCGGGATTCGCAAAGTCGGCCTTGAAGATGAGCGGCGGCAGCGCGGGACGCGCCGCGGCGTAGTGGGCGGAGACCTGTGTGGTGTCGAGGGCGTAGTCGTAGACGGCGGCCTCATCCACGTCGCCGCGGAACCAGTAGGCGCCGGGGCTGTCGGTGCCGCCGGCGCCGATGCGCAGGGGGCGGGTGTCGTTGGGGTTCACGGTGGTGGTGGTGGTGGCCACATTCTGACCGTTCACGTAGAGCTTCTTCTCGTTGGTGCCGCTGTCGTAGGTGCCCACGAGATGGTGCCACGTGCCCTCGAAGGCGCTGCCGGCGGGGGCCCCAATATTGTTCCAGCCGGGGCCGGTCCAATACTGCCAGCTGCCGCCCTGGGCGTAGAAGATGTAGCCTTCCTGCGTCGGGCCATCGCGGCTGGTCATGGGCGAGCGGTGGCCGGTGCCGCTGCCGGGTGTGATGCGCGCCCAGCACTCGAAGCTGAACGACGCCGGGTTGAGGGCCGCGGCGTAGGGCACATCGATCTTGTCGTTGGTGCCGTCGAAGCGCGCGGCCGTGTCGGTGTCGGTGAAGATGGCGCCGGTGTGGCCGAGCGCGGCGCCGTTGAGCACGCTGCCGGTGTGGCTGGCGCTCGTCTCGTTGGCCACGGTCATGCTGCCGGTGGCTTCACCCAGACGCCAGTAGGCCACGGGGTTGTCGCCCAGCACGGTGTTGCTGTAGAGGCTCGCCTGTGCGGCCACGGGGAAGAGCGCGACGAACAGCACGAGGACCGCGATGGCTGCGCCCTTCGCGCGCCGGCGGCGGCGCCAGAGGCCCAGGCCGCCGAGGCCGAGGAGGGTGAGGGTGGCCGGCTCGGGCACGACGAGGAAGCGCAGTTCGGCGAAGCCCACGCGGTCGCCGCCGGCAAGGCCCCAGCCGTAGTAGTTGTCCAGCACGAGCATCTGCACGTAGCGTGCATCGACCGTTTGGCCGAAGCCGAGCATCTGCACCAGGCTGCCTTCGGCCAGGGGGTGCAGGGTGAGGAAGAAGTCGATCGAGGTGCCGAAGCCGTTCGGGCCGTCGGCGGCGGTGGCGAAGGCCAGGGCGATGTCCTTCACGCCGTTGCCCTCGACGGGGTAGTTCTGAAACTCGATGCCGGTCATGGCCAAGTCGTTGCCAAGGTCGAAGGTGAGGATGGGCGCGTGGCGGAAGGCGAAGTAGTCGGGGACTTCGGCGCCGGTGACCCAGATGCTGGCGGGGTTGCCGTCGATGAGGTTGGATACGGGCCCAGGGCCGTAATCGCTCGCCGCCGTGCTGCTGGTGGCGGCCACGGGGCTGACGATCCACTCGTAGTTGGGGGCATGGAAGGGGCGGAACTGCATCTCGGCGAAGCCCACGCGGTCGCCGCCGGGGCCGGCCTCGGCATAGTTGTCGGTGAGGGTCATCTCCACGTAGCGCGCGGTCACGGCCTGCGAGAGGCTCTGGGTCTGAAGATTGCTCGGGGGGAGGTTGGCCACGGTGAACGACGGCTGGTAGGTGATGAGGCTGCCGAAGTTGCTCGTGCCTTCGCCCTCGGTGGCGAAGCGCAGCGAGAAGTCCTGCAGCCGGTTGCCCACGCTGCCTGCGTAGTTGCGAAAGTCGAAGCTGCCGATGGTCTGCTCGGAGCCCAGGTCGATGACCACCACGGGCGGTGTGCCGCCGGTGTCGAAGTAGTTGCTGCCACTGCCCACGGAATACCACTCGGTGCCGGCGGTGCCATCCATGAGGTGGGAGGGGTTGCTGGCGTTCTGGGTGGCCGTGGGACGGAGGCGCGTGGCGGTGGACGTGACGGCGGGCACGGCCGTGACGTCGAACTGGATGTCGGCGAAGCCCACGCGGTCGCCGCCGCCGTAGCTGCCGGCGAAGTTGTCGGTGACGGTCATTTGCACGTAGCGCGCGGTCACGGGCGTGGTGAAGGGCAGGTTTTCCTGCACGGTCGGGCCGCCGACCGCGGGGTTGAACGTGGGCTGGTAGGCGATGCTCTTCCCGACGCCCAGCGGGCCTTCGGCCGACGTGCCGAACAGGAGCGAGAACTGCGATGTGCTGTTCCCGTGGTTCACCGCGTAGTTCCAGAAGGCGGCGCTGTTGATCTGCACGTCGGCGCCCATGTCCATCACCAGCGTGGGCTGGCCGCTGGGCCAGCCGGCGAAGTAGTCGGCGCCGCCGGCCTCGGTGACCCAGGTG